>JAUWQC010000093.1 GCA_030611285.1 bacterium
AAAAATCCTCTTTTTTTGGGGAAATTTATGGTAACTACTTTCGAGGAAGCAAGAAAATACGGAGTACAAAGAAATGCGGGGATTAGTCTCAACATTTGATATAAGAAACGCGCCGAAGAAACATCCTCTGTGTTAATAGAGATCGAAATTTACAATAATTAGTCAGAGGCTATATCGATATATCTGGTGGAATCCTTGGCTTTTACAGTCACGACAACTACAACTTATAATATATTTCTAAATTCTCGTAATACTCTCTTGCGGATACTAAGGTTTTTGCCTTTTTTGTTTAATTCCTCAATTGCCCATAGAACAGCTCCGGCAACAGGAGGAACTTCCAGAGGTATAAAACGCACTTTAGTTTTCACCCCATAACATACCTCTTGTTTAAATGTCTTAATCATTGCCGGATTTTCCCCTTTTAAATTTACCGATCCTGCTATAACAATGTCAATTTCTTCTTCATAAGAGAAATTTAGCTTCCTGGTAACCCCTATTACTGATTTAGCCATCTCTCTCCCTGAATGCCTTAAAAGCTCCAGTGCTACCTCATCACCCTGGTTAGCAGCAAAAAATGCAATTTTGGAAAGACCAGTTATTTTTACCTTATTAGAATACACCTTCTCATAAACCGCATTCACAAGCTCATTTTCTTTTTTAATCCCCAATTTTTCAAACAGCATCTCCTTCATAATGGTTTGCTGCCCACACCTATAAATAGAATCATACACTTTTCTTATTACAACACTGCCTATATGTCCCCCTCCAGCCTCATCTCCGAAAGTCCATCCTGTCCCACCTACCTGCAGCCAGTCACCATTTTTGTCAATCCCCGCGCAACAAGTCCCTGTGCCATTTATGCTGCAAATTCCATAACCTTTGTCACTTCCTGCTTTAATACCAAGGAAGGCATCGTTAAAAACCTTAAAATTTCTGATTCCAGTTTCGCATATTATTTTTGATAGTTCTTTTTGCTGCTTTTTGGTATCTACACCAGCCAAACCAAAAATACCGTAGTTTACATCCTCCGATTTTAACCTACTTTGTTGAAGTAATTTAAAAACAGATCTTTTAATTTCTTTGCGAGCACCTTCATAGCCATCATGATAGACTTCATGATTCGCTGGACCACCTTGTATAAAATTCACAAATTTACCATGAGAATCGAATAAAGCATAGTGAGTTTTAGTACTTCCTCCGTCCACTCCAATTATGTACTTTACCATAATTACTTCCTTTGTTTTTATTAATTCTATTTATTGAAAAATTGCGGCAGAAATTCTTTATGCGCTTCAAGCAACTCATCCAGCGCATCCTTTGCTTTCCTGAAATCTCCCACTAAGGGGTGAATCAAAAGCGCATTTAACGCTTCATTGTAATCTCCATTAATCCCAGCCTTAACTGTATGCTTTTCATAGGCTTTAACAACTCTCATCATCCCTTTGATATGATCATTATCCAAACTTTTTAAAGATAGGGGTGTTGCTCCATTCTTATTTACATTGCAATTAATTTCTACTACATCATCATTTGCCATAAAGTCAAGTGCACCATTATTTTTTACGTTTACTATATGTTCCTCATTTTTATTGTTATAAATAGCACTTACGAGAGAAACAGCAACCTCAGAATACAAATGACCTCCTCTTTTGTCAAGAATGGCAGGTTTTTCTATTAATTCAGGCTGCTGATAGAGCTTTAAAAGCTCCTCCTCAATTTCCAAACACACCTCTCCTCTGCACTTCTCCTCTTCTTTCATATGTTGTAGCTGCTGTTCCCGGTAGTAATAATACTGCAGATAGCTGTTGGGGATACTCCGGATGCTCTTGATAAGTTCTTTATCCATATCCATCTTGGGAATATTTTTCATATTAATAAAATCGTATTTTTCAAGAAGTTGATCCTGTAATATCTCCCGACCATCACAGTATATGGCTGTAATCCAACTTAAGTGATTTAATCCAACATAATCAATACGTATATTGCTGGTCCCTTCCGGGACTCTCTGCATTGCTTCTCTTTTCATAATGATTGGAGCATTACACAAACCAACCATCTTAACATTCGTATTGTTCAGCAGTGCTTCTGCAATAATCCCTGAAGGATTGGAAAAGTTTATAAGCCATGCATCAGGGCTGTAATTTTCTATATATTCTGCTATATCCATCATTACAGGAATGGTTCTTAAAGCTTTCATAAATCCACCGATTCCTGTAGTCTCCTGTCCGATTAAATTATATTTGAGCGGGATCTTTTCGTCTTTGATTCGAGCATTAAGTTTGCCAACCCTTACTTGTGCCAGCACAAAATCTGCATCTTTAACCGCTGTTTTCAGGTCTTCTGTCATAACATATTCACAATTTATACCATTGGCATTTAACATTCTTTTAGCAAGGTTACCTACAATTTCTAACTTACGCTTATCAATATCCATTAAATGAAAACTGGTAACGGGTAACTCATTCTTTCTCTTTATAAACCCATCAATAAGTTCCGGGGTATAGGTACTCCCCGCCCCAATTATAGCTATTTTAAAACTATTCATTCTATCCTCTCCTGACAAATATATGTATCATTATTAATAAAAATGTAGAAATAAAAAAATAAACAGGTTATATTTTACTTAATGGTCCTATTTTTAATAACATCTTTATACCATAATGCACTGTCTTTCAGGATTCTTTCCTGGGTTTTGAAATCAACATATACAATTCCAAATCTCTTTGAGTAACCATAGGTCCATTCAAAATTATCCATTAGCGACCATAAATAATACCCTTTTATATCGGCTCCTTGCCGATTTAAATCTGCAATCTTCATTAAATGACTTTTAATATAATCTATACGTTCAGCATCTTTTATTTGCTTCCCTTCAAATAGGACATCATCAAAAGCAGCCCCATTTTCGGTAATATATATAGGTAGTTGGGTGTATTCTTTTCTCAGTCTTACTATAATATCATATAGACCTTCCGGATAGATCTCCCAACCCATAGCAGTTTTCTTCAAATTCCCCTTAACGCTCTGACAGTTTAATTTTGAATCCTGAAAAAATTTAACCAGATTACGAGAATAATAATTTACTCCTAAAAAATCATTCTTAATTGATATTTTTTGTAGATCTCCATCTTTTATAAAATCAAATTCACCCGCCATCTTAATAAATATTTTCTTCAGGTCCTCAGGATAAGAAGCTTTAAAAACAGGATCTAAAAACCATCTGTTAGATAGCCCATCACATCTATAAGATGCTTCTATATCTTCTTTAGAATCAGACACAGGGTAAAACGGGGATAAATTAAGTATTATTCCAATTTTACTATCTTTAAAACCAAATTCTCTGAAGGCTTCAACTGCAGCTCCATGAGAAAGTAAAATGTGGTGAGCTGCAATTAAAGCTTCTCTTATATTTTTATGCCCGGGCGCATGAACTCCTAAATTATATCCTAAAATCGAGGCACAAAAGGGTTCATTGTGTGTTGTCCAAAATTTTACAGAATCATTAAGCTCTTCAAATACTTTTACTGCATATTCTTGAAACCATTTAACCGAATCTCTATTTAACCATCCTCCCATATTATAAGCCCACATCGGCAAATCCCAGTGAAATAAAGTAACGGTCGGTTCTATATCATTTCTAATTAATTCATCTATTAATTTTTTATAAAACTCCATCCCTTTCGGATTGTACTTACCATACTCCGGAAATATTCTAGACCATGAAATTGAAAATCTATATGTATTAACTCCAATTTCTTTTAATATTTTAACGTCTTCTTTATATCTATGATAATGATCACACGCAACATCACCAGTATGTCCTTCATACACCTTACCGGGAGTTTTACAGAAGGTATCCCATATTGATGGACTTCTACCGTCTTCTGTAGCAGCTCCTTCTATTTGATAAGATGATGTTGCCAGGCCGAAAATAAAGTTTTTTTCAAATTTTACCATTTTATTCTCCAATCAATTTAATTATTCAAAAGTAATCTAAACCACTTGCGCTGCTCTCCACCTCCGGAAGGCAACCCCGAGCACTTTGTCACTTCAGAGAGAATTCTCTTTGATGAAATCAATTAGTTCATCGAATTTCGCAAATGCCAGACATGTAACCGTGTCTGCCCCGCCGTAATAAATAGCAATACGTCGAGTCGGCGGGTCATACAGGGCAGCAGTTGGAAAGGCTACGTTTGTAACGTCGCCAACACACTCATAATATTCCCTCGGGTTGAGTAAGTAGGGACGCGTTCTGTAAATTACCTCCCAGGGTTTCTCAATATCCAATAGCGCAGCACCAAAACTATATACAAATCCGTTGCAAGAAGTAAGTACACCATGATAAATCAAAAGCCAGCCCTCTGACGTTTCTATCGGTGTGGGCCCCGCACCGATTTTAGTGGCTTGCCAGCCTCCAACAGGAGACATTACATGTCTGTGATATCCCCAATGGATCATATCCGGACTTTGACTGTAAAATATGTCGCCAAAAGGCGTGTGTCCTCTATCACTGGGTCGACTGAGCATCGCAAATTTCCCATTTATCTTGCGAGGAAATAGGACGCCATTTCTGTTGTATGGCAAAAAAGCATTCTCCATCTGGTAAAAAGTCTTGAAATCATAGGTATAACCCACTCCTATT
>JAUWQC010000227.1 GCA_030611285.1 bacterium
GTAAAATTAAAGATATTACAAAAGATAAAATATTTGATGTAAACCCGCTTCCTGAGTTTATCCAGAAAATAATAAGAAGCGGCGGATATATAAATTTTACTAAAGAGAATATAAAGAGGTAATTAATTTTAACTGTAATTTTTTAAATGAGTAAGATGAATAGTGAATTGAAAAATAAAATATATGTGCTGGATACTACATTAAGGGATGGCGCCCAGAGAGCTGACATATCTTTTTCGGTCAATGATAAGCTGCGGATGATAGATAGGTTTGATGATATTGGCATTGATTATATTGAAGTTGGATTTCCTGCGTCTAATCCAAAGGAAATGGAATTGTTTGAAAAGCTAAAAGGCAGAAAATTCGAATATTCCAAAATAGTTGCCTTTGGAATGACCAGACGAAAGAGTGTATCTGCAGCAGAAGACAGTAATTTAAAACAATTAATTGATTCGGGTGCGGATGCTGTCTGTGTTGTGGGTAAATCATCTCCCCTGCACGCTGAAAAAATCATAGAGACAACACTGGAAAACAATTTAAGTATGATTTTTGATTCTATAGAGTACTTAAAGAAATATTTCCCTGAAGTGATTTTTGACGCTGAGCATTTTTTTGATGGTTTTAAAGAAAATCCGAAGTATGCGCTGGAAACTTTAAAGACAGCTTTAGAAGCAGGAGCGGACTATTTATGTCTTTGTGATACCAATGGAGGTATGCTTCCCGGTGATGTTATAGAGATAATCGATAAGGTAAATAGGGGAGTTAAAGCAACACTGGGGGTACATTTTCACAATGACAGCGGCTGCGCTGTCGCAAATACTACAATAGCTGTAAAAAAGGGAATAAAGATGGTTCAGGGAACAATAAACGGTTACGGCGAGAGATGCGGCAATGCGGACCTGTGCCAGATAATTCCCAATCTGGAGATAAAATTAAAGAAGAGTTGCTTAAAAGAAGACAGCCTTAAGCATTTAACCAATCTTTCAAGGTTTGTAAGTGAGACTGCAAATCAGATTGCAAATCCAAGCCAGCCGTTTGTAGGCCGTAATGCTTTTACCCATAAGGGAGGCATGCATGTAAGCGGGGTAAGCAAATTACCAAAAGCATTTGAGCATGTTAGTCCTGAAACAGTTGGCAATACAAGAGAGATACTGATTTCAGAGCTTTCCGGTAAGAAATCCATAATTCTTAAGGCAAAGGAATTTGGAATTAATCTGGAAAATGATATGAAGAAGGTAAGCGAGATTTTAAACAGAGTCCAGAATCTGGAGCATAAAGGTTATCAGTTTGAAGCTGCCGACGGTAGTTTTGAACTGCTGGTTAAAGAAGTTACCGGTATAAAGAAGAAGTATTTTAAACTGGAAAGCTTCAGAGTATTAAATGAGAAGAAGGAAGACGGCAGTATGATGTCTGAGGCCACAGTTAAGGTGTTGATTGATGAAAATAGGATTATCGAAACCGCAGAGGGCAACGGTCCGGTTAATGCTCTGGACAGAGCTTTAAGAAAAGCAATTGAAAGCTGTTATCCTGCGCTGTCAAGAATCACCCTTACAGACTTTAAGGTTAGGGTACTGGATGAGAAGAAGGGTACCGGAGCAATGGTAAGAGTTCTGATCGAATCATCAGATGGTGAGAAGAGCTGGGGAACCATAGGAGTATCTGAGAATATAATCGAGGCCAGCTGGCAGGCACTGGAAGACAGTATTATGTATGGGCTGATGCATGTGGAGAAGAATAAATAGGGTTATTAAACTTTTTTACAAATCCAAAAAATCACTCATAACAAATTTCTAAAGACAAAAGTATTTTATGCAATTCTTATAATCTACGTAACTTTAAAAAAGAAACTTATAAATATATTTTAGTTTTAAATTGTGTAAATTTTGAAAATAATGTTTTGATTGGAAAGAAGTTTTGAGACACGGTTGGCGAAAAAGGAATTTACGAATAAATCCTACACATATATAAAAAAGTTGGTAAAAAAGCTAAGGCATGTAGAGCCAATTGAATCTTGAAGGTTAATTATATTTTTTTTAAGTTAAATAAATTAAATAATTAAATAATAAAGTATTTCCCGTTTTTTTCCTTAAATTAAGGGATTATTAATATACTCAAAATTTACTATTATTTATATATTTATACCAAAATTGATATAAACTTTAAAATAAAACCTATTTTACAATAA
>JAUWQC010000248.1 GCA_030611285.1 bacterium
AACTTTCCAAATAACTGGAATAACTTTTTATAGGTTCCATCGGTAAAATCATTAGTCGTTATTTTACCAATTATCTTTTCATATAGGCTACCATCTAATAAAATGCATCCTATTATTACCTTTTCTATTTGGGTATTAGAATATTTCATTGTTGCTCCTCTTTCCTTAGCCAGTTATTTATAAACCGGTTATAGTCTTTGGGTATTTTATCTTTTTCACCTTTATCTCTTTTCTCTTTTTCTCCCATTAACCAATTTTCCATTCTCTCTATTTGCTGATCAATATCGATCCCAGGATATTTCTTATCGAATTCTTCCATCTTTTCTTTGGTCAGATTACTGAATTCTTTTTTAATAAAATTAAAGCGGATATTCTTATCTTTCTTATCTTTATTATCTTTAAGAGTATCTTTATACAAATGTTCGCCCCCCTTGACATCCTTATTTTTTATACCCTCTCCTTGATTGTTAGGCATGCTTAAACTTCCCTTTTCGGGAAGTTTTACTTCCTTTTTCGGGAAGTTTTCTTTCCCTTTTCGGGAAGTTTTACTTCCTTTTTCGGGAAGTTTTATTTTATTGAAAACTTCCTTTTTCGGGAAGTTTTTCCATTTTTCATAATGTTCATTAAATTGATAGCATTTATCTTTTACAATTATTTTATTCTCAAGGATCATTTTATTGATAGTTTCGCAAAGATGACTTTCTAACATTCCTATATCATTTGCCATTTTTCTCTTGATTAATTTCCCAGTCCAGTCCTGCCGTCTCTCTCCATCATCGAATCCCCAACTCCAACGCATGATATAGCTTACAATTGCTATTTCATTTAAAGTCAATCTTCTTTTAGCGAATATCTCTGTCAATATTTTATGTTTTACCGGAGTAGAATCTTTCGGGATCATCTATTTTCCTCTATTACATTATTTAAATCTGCCATGCAGAAAAATTAAGGCAAACATCAAACCGTGGAGGTGCTACCTGCTAATAGCAGGCTTATGAATCCACAATTTTATAAAAATGTTTGCCTTAATTAAATCTTTATTTTTTAGTTCTTGCTTCACAATTAACACCTTCCAAGAGCAATAATATAAGACTTTTCCCAATTAATCCAGCTATTTTTACCTTCTTTCATATTTATTTTTCAGCTCTGTTAGCTTCTTATTTTGTAACATCATCTTCCTAATTTGTAAGCCTCTGCTGTACCAAATCTTGCCTATCTTCCTGCCTTTTAATGTACCCTTTCTCAAAAGAAAGGTTATCTTATTTTCTTTGAGGCCAGTTATCTCTACAATTTCATTAACATTGTATAATCTAAAAATACTAAAAGACTTCATTAATTCGTCTCCTTATTTTAGTTTAAAATTCTCTTAATATACCAATAGGATTTACTCCCCACTCTCCCGTTGGACTGGACTTATAAGGCTCAGTCTCACAGATTACCCGGGCCCTAATCTTCGTTTCCTTTAGTTTCGAATCACCAAACACATATTTTATGCTAAGAAGTATATCCACACAAGAATTACTTATCGCTTCTATTCTTAGAACCTTAAAAGTAAGTAAATCCTTCAAATAAAACCAGCTCTTCAGCATTTCACTATTGTTATTTTCTTTACTTCTCCAAGTCTTTTGGGTACTTCCGAGCATCTCCAACCAATTACTATCTTTCCAGGCATTCATAAATTTTGTTAATGCATTTATCGGGCCCATGAATTTACCTCCTAGCTCTTTTGATTTATCTTTTCATCTAATAACAGGAAGTATCCCCGTTATCTTTATTTATAAATCCATATTTCTTACAGATATAGGCCAATCCAGGCTTGCCGTAGGGAGCAT
>JAUWQC010000144.1 GCA_030611285.1 bacterium
TCTGATGAGAATGCCAATTTGATTATATACGAGAAGGAAGAGAAAAAGACGATCAAAAAGGTCGATAAAAAAAGAAAGGAGACTTATATCATGCCAAACGGAATTAAGATCACCGAAGTAGAAGGGAAGAAATTTATCGCAGTGGAAGATTACGAGAAAATTGAGAAGGAGAAGGAAGCATCAGATAAGGAAAAGGAAGAGGCCAAAGGATTCAAAGAAAAATTTGAAGCCGAAGAGGAAAAATCCAAAGAAGCAGAAGAAAAGCTAGGCAAAATCTCTAAGGAAAAAAGGGAAGCCGAAATTAAAACCTTTATCAATGATCACTGCTCCGAAAAAGACATGCGTTTTCTACCCAAACAGAAAGAAGTTTTAATGGCTCTTGTAGAGTCCACTTCTGACGAAAAGAAAATTAAGTTTACGGTAGATGACAAAGAGACTAAACTTTCACAGCGAGAATTACTGGAGAAATTTATCGAGCTTCAACCCAATTTCTCTGATTCCATTTTTGCTGAATTAAGCAAGGGTGAAGAGGAGGAGGGAGAAGGCAAAGATGAATCAACTCCGGAAGAAAAGAAGGTCCAGAAATACATGGATGAGCATAAAGACGTAAGCTATCGAGATGCAGTCCTGGCTTGTCTGGATGCTACTGAAGAAAAAAAGAAAAAATAATCATTAGAAAAATAATAAGTAAATCGAAAAGAGGTGTTAAATAATGTCTCAAGCTGCTGGGGTTTTAGACATAACTTTTAAGGCTGCTGGGGATCTTAGTTTATTACAATATTATTTTGTGAAATTAGATGCCGATGGCAAAGTAGAAGCATGCGGACATAATGAAGTATCCATAGGGATATTACAGAATGCTCCGGATGCAGAAGATGAAGCAGCCAGAGTAAGGTTACTCGGTACAAGTAAATTAGTAATGAATGAGGCAGTTGACGAAGGAGAGATGATAACTTCTACTGCTGATGGTGATGGTGAGGTTGTAGATGCAGCCGATGAATATGCCGGAGCAATAGCTCTAGAAGCTGCCACTGCTCAAAACGATATAGTAGAAGTTTTGATTACTCATACCTATTCTCCTGCTTCTCATGCCGGATAAAAATAGATAAATAATAAACAAAAGAAAGGAGTTGAAATTAAATGCCAGATGTTGCAAACGTTCATACTGACGCAATATTAAGTAATATTTCTGAAAAATATAGTAATGCTGCCTATGTGGGATTGCAATTATTGCCGGTTGTGCCGGTTAAAAAAGAAAGTGACAAGTATTATAAATATAATTCTAAGGCTGACAGGTTTAGGATTCCTGAAACCTTGAGAGCCCCTAAAACCGAATCAAAAACCGTTGATTGGAAAGTTACTACCGGGACTTATCAGTGTGAGGAACATGCTTTAAACGATCTGATTGATGATCGGGAAAAAAACAATGCTGATAAACCCTTAAATTTAGAGGTAGATACCGTGGAATTTTTAACCGATATTATTGAACTTGCCCAGGAAAAAAGAATAGTCGATTTATTGACTGGGGCAGGGATGACCCACAATGCTACGATTGCTACCAAATGGAATGTATATGAAGATTCTGACCCCATAAGTGACATTGAAACCGGGAAGCAGGATATTCATAGCAGGATATTCAGATATCCTAATGTTTTATTATTGGGAGTACAAGTTTACGATCAATTAAAACATCATCCTGATATTCTGGATCGGATTAAATATGTCCAAAAAGGAGTAGTAACTCCTGAACTTATGGCCAGTATATTTGAAGTAGACAAAGTAATAATCGGGGCTGCTGGGTATAACACCAAAAAAGAGGGACAGACTGCGGTTTATGGTTATATGTGGGGTAAAAATGCGATACTTGCTTATGTTGAAAAAGCACCCGGGATCAAGAAATTCTCTTTAGGTTATACTTTTAAAGTTGGAAAGAATATAACTCGCAGGGCCCGTTTAGAAGTGAAGCATAGTGATTGGTTTGAGCCTTCTATGATAGTCGATGAGAAATTAGTTTCAGTCGATTGTTCATATTTAATGAAGGCTTGCGTAGCTTAGACAACTAAGAAAAACAACGGGGGGAGGGATTTTAATCTCTCCCCTCTATAAAGAAAGGGGATTTAATATTATGGGAATTGATAAATTTCGTAGGAAAGCAGTATTTAAAGGTAAGAGCATTAAGCAAGATGACATAGAGATGGATGAAGGTAAAAACATTGTCGCTGGGACTACCACTGGTTCAAAAGTAGGAACTGCTGTCACTCAAAAATTAGGATTTTGGAATAAAACTCCGGTAATTCAGCCTAAAAATGCTGGACAAGCTGATCAGGGAGATATGACTGCAACAGATCCACCAGCTCCAACTGCATATACACCCCATACAGCGGGAGGAGTTGCAGTAACTTCAAACGCAGCGACAGATTTAGATACAACTGCAGCGGCTCTAAAAACATTACGAGATGAAGTCGCAACTTATGAAACTGCTATCTCTGCTTTGGTTGCGGATGTTGCATCTTTAGATACTCTATTAACAGCAATAAGGACTGCCTTAGTTAACGCAGGAATAATGAAAGGCAGTGCTTAAAAAATAAAAGGAGTAACAGATGGCGTTTTGCGAAAGTACAGATATCTTAACTAATCTAAATATGGCAAGTACCGACGTGCCTTCGGCTTTAATTACGAAGGCAATTGTAAAAGGCGATGCAGAGATTAGGGCTGCATTTAGTGCGGATATGTTAACTGCAATAGATGCAGCCAGTCCATTGCCTGCCATTATAAAATCCTTAGCCGAGGATATTGCAAGTTATTTTGTGATGAGAGGACTCTACAGTGGGAATACTCCTTCTATAAATGCTTGGGTAGAAAAATATAAAGAGGCGAAGGAAACATTAAAGGCAATTGCTGAAGGTACTTTACAGATTGAGGGTATTACCGTAGACGTGGGGGCTGTTCAATCTTCTACTAAAGATTATAAACGGACCTTTGACGAAAGGGATGAGACTAACTGGAAAACCGATCCTGATAAATTAGAGGATCTGGCTGATGACTAACGGGGCATTAATCAGTTATGAGATTAAAAATGATGAAAAAGTAAAGGTTCTATTAAAAAAAGCTGGGGATAAAGCTAAAGATCTTAGAATCCCCTTGAAGAAGTGCGGTATTTTAATGCTTTCTTCCATCGATAAAAACTTTAGGGCAGAAGGTAGGCCCAAAAAATGGGCTCCACTTTCACCTATGACTATAGCCATGCGGAGAAAAAAAGGAAGGGGGGCAAAGATCCTTCAAGATAC
>JAUWQC010000101.1 GCA_030611285.1 bacterium
TTAATATACCAATTTTTCACCTTAAAAAAAATGGAAAAAGAAAAGTTTGAGGCAATAGTTTTAAATACTTTAAAAAATATCCCTGATAAATTCAAGGATAAAATAAAGAATTTAAGTATTGTTATCGAAGAAAAGGATATAAGGCCGGTTTTAAAAGACAAAGAAGATGTCCGCACAAAATACACACTTGGTCTTTATCAAGGACTTCCTGCCACCAAACGGGCAGGCAGGAGAAGCATATTACCCGATAAAATAACCATTTACAAAAAATCACTGGAAGAAGTAAGCCGCAGTGATAAGGAATTAGAAAAAAACATAAAAAAAGTTATTTTACATGAATTGGGTCATTACTTCGGTCTTGATGAAAAAAAGTTAAGGAGATTAGGCTACTGATTCTTACTTTTTATAACACTACCCACCAAAATCCTTTAAATGATTTCATACCGTTTTCTACATCAATATTGGTTAGAGTAATATAAATTGTGGTTGTACCTGGTCTGATAATAAAATCTATTATAAATTTAGCCCCATTGAGGTAAGAGTAGAACTATAAAAAAGTAACGAATTTTATCTCCAAAGTAGTTAAAGTTTATTATGTTAAGCTCAACACTGCATTGCTTTTTCCAGTCCAAGCTTTACTTTTAGCGAATACTACATCCAAATGTTTAACTCCCAGCTCTCTAGCAATCTTTTCACATTTTGCCTTGAGTAAAAAGAAAACATTGGCGTTAGTTTCATCAAGAGTTTCGAGATTCCCCTGTCCTTTGCTGATTATCAGGTCTGCTTTTTTAAATTCTTCTAAAAAAGCATCCGATGAATTGCAAATATTAATCCCAATATTACTACTTCCAGTTTCTACTATTCTTGCCAGGCTATCAAACTTTGCTTCAACTGCATCTTCCAGAGTGGCATCATTGATTACTGGATTTGATTTAACAGTAAGGACCACCTTTTTATCCAGCTTCACCAGTTCCTTTATAAAAACTTTATCAAAAACAATCTCTCCTGCATTATCAGTTATATATAAAATATTAATTGAATCCTTAAGTGATTCTCTAAACTTATCATAATCATCTAACGCCAGCGGTAAGTTTTTTATCTCCTGTACAACTTTGTTAAGATCCAATGTATTTACTTTTTTTATATCTATTCCAAAATCTATTACATTTCCTGCAATGGCAACCTTTGCTGCCATATATAATTTATTTTTTGCAGAATCAACCACCTTCTCTAATTTTGGGTAAATATCTAGAGCTAACCTGTTATATTTTCTTTTTAAATCATAATAAGGATCTTTAATACCCGTTACCTCTCTAAATACAATGTATCCAATATCTGAGTTGGCAGCAGGCGACAGGTCATAATCTATATTCTCTAATTTTTGCAGCAGCTCTGAAACAACCTTTTTACTAAGTTTATTACTACAACCACTAATCTTTAGCGTATTTATAGTCTGTTTTATAATGCATGGTACACACTCTAAATCTGTTTTCACTAAAACTCCTTACTTTTTAACCTGGTATAAATTTAGATTATATAGTAAACATTTTAAAATCAAATAAGAAAATTTTTTAAATATTGACTTTAATCATAGATATATGTAAACTATCGTAGTAGTGTTTCACTAAAAGTGAAAAATTATTTTACTAATTTGCGAAAATAATTTTTGTATTTTTGCAAAACTTTTGTTATAATTGGAGCGATAAAAAGTTTTTTATAAAAGGTTATTATAATGAAAATACCTGGACTTATAGAATACTATATAAAAAAAACTTTTTTATTGGTGTAAAATATATGTAGAGAATTAAAAAATAGGAGTTGAAAATATAATGGCAGAAGAAAAAAGATTTAGTAAGAATAAAGGGAAAATAAAAATACCGGAAGAGCTCCCTCTTCTATCCTTAAAAAATAGTGTGGTATTCCCCTTTCTAGCTACGCCACTGGTTGTGGGTAGAAAAAAGTCTTTGGAAGCTGTTAAAAGTGCATCCAGAGAGCACAATATCATGGTAGTGGTAGCACAGAAAGAAGAAAATAAAGAACAGGTAGAAAAAGATGACCTATATGATGTAGGAACTGCTTGCGCTATAAAGCAAGTAGCTAATATATCAGAGAATGAGACCAAGTGCATCGTTGAAGGAATTTCCCGGGTAAAAATAAAATATTTTACTCAAACTGAGCCTTATTTCAGAGTGGCAACCGAAGCACTTGAAGAAATCCCTTTAATTGAAGATGAAGAAACAGAAAAACTTAATACAACTGTTAGAATGCAAGTTGAGAAGTTTATTCAACTGGGTATCCCCCTGCCAACAGCTTTTGTAGTGGCAGCAACCAATATTTCCAAGCCTGAGATCCAGACTGATTTATTTGCTTCATATCTACTTTCAAGTACCAAACAGAAGCAGAAAATCCTTGAAGAAAACAACCTGAAAATAAGGTTAAAGAAATTAACAGAATACCTTGGTGAAGAACTTAAGAGGTTTGAAGTTCAGTCTCAAATAAGAGATAAAGTTCAAAAAGAAGTAGGAAAAACGCAGAGGGAATATTATCTCCGCCAGCAGCTTAAGGCGATTAAGAATGAACTTGGCGAATTTGATGAGTCTATGGCTCTGACCAAAGAATTAGAGAAAAAATTGCAGAAGAAAAAAATGCCCAAAGAGGCTAATGATAAAGTTTTAAAAGAAATAGAAAGGCTGGAAAGCATTCCCAGCATGTCTCCGGAACACTCTTACGTGAGGACTTATGTGGAATTGATGCTAGACGTTCCCTGGTCCGAAAAGACCAAAGATGTTCTGAATTTAAAAAAAGCAAAGAAAATATTGGATGGCGATCATTACGATCTGGAAAAAGTTAAAACTCATATTCTGGATTACCTGGCTGTCAGGAAATTAAAGGGTAAAGCAACCAAAGGTCCCATACTATGTTTTGTTGGACCACCAGGTGTTGGCAAGACTTCTCTTGGGCAATCTATAGCCAAGTCTCTGGGAAGAAAATTTATAAGAATGTCTATTGGTGGTATAAGAGATGAAGCTGAAATCAGAGGACACCGGAGAACTTATGTAGGAGCGCTTCCAGGCAGGATTATCCAGGGTCTTACACAAGTCGGAACAAATAATCCGGTATTCATGCTGGACGAGATTGATAAGGTAGGTACCGATTATAGAGGCGATCCTTCATCTGCACTACTGGAAGTACTTGATCCGGAGCAAAACAATTCATTCAGGGATCATTACCTTGAAGTACAATTTGACCTTTCAAATACAATGTTTATTACAACAGCTAATATACTGGACACCATACATCCGGCACTGAGGGACAGAATGGAGACTATTGAAATACCTGGTTATAGTTCTGAGGAAAAAATTCATATTGCTGAAAAATTCCTTATTCCCAAGCAATTAAAAGAACAGGGAGTAGAAAAATATAATGTCAAATTTACTGGTAAAGCCATATCTTTAATAATTGAGGAATATACCAGAGAAGCCGGTGTCAGGAATTTAGAGCGGGAGATAGCAAATATCTGTAAAAAAATTGCAAGGGAAATAGTTGAAGGAAAAAGATATCCCAGGAATATAACTACTGAAAGAGTAAGGGATTTCCTTGGTGTCTCAAAAATTTTTCCAAGTGAAATCGAAGACAAAAATAGAGTGGGAGTTGCCACAGGTCTGGCCTATACGCCAGTAGGTGGAGATATACTGCTTATTGAATCCACTTATTATGATGGCAGCGGCGAACTAATACTTACAGGAAAACTGGGAGATGTAATGCAGGAATCGGCAAAAGCAGCAATAAGTTATATTCATTCAAGAGCAAAAGCCTTTGGAATAGAAGATAAGTTATTCAGTAAATCCGATATACATATCCATGTTCCCGCAGGAGCTGTGCCTAAAGACGGTCCATCAGCAGGCGTAGCTATAACTTCTTCACTGGTATCTGCATTTACAGGAATACCGGTTATAAGAGATGTAGGTATGACAGGAGAAATAACTTTAAGGGGTAGAGTTCTTCCCATTGGTGGACTTAAAGAAAAACTTCTTGCCGCAAAAAGAGCAGGGCTCAAGAAAGTTGTTCTGCCAGAAAAAAACAGGAAGGAACTTGATGAGATACCTAAAGGCATATTCAAAGGACTAAAGCTGGAATTTGTAGAAAATATCGACGATGTAATTAAACATACCCTTGAAAGATATCCTTTAAAGGTAGGCATTTCTGATGATAAAGGTGCAAAAATCCCTGATGAAGAATTAAAGATAAGACCACCTCATAGGTTTACTCCTACTATACAGTAGGTTATTCTAGTAAAGCCCTTCCTAAAATAATATTTTAAGGAGGGCTTTATTTTTAACCATAAAAAGCTCGAGATAAATCAGTATATAATAAATTAAAAGAAAAATAAAAATATTCAAAATATACCAATATTATTTTGGATTTAATGCAAATATAACAAAAGAGGTTAGTCTATAAGCCGAGTTCT
>JAUWQC010000070.1 GCA_030611285.1 bacterium
GACAATACTGCTAAAAGCCTGGGAAGGTTGACTCTAAATCCTATTGCGCATATAGATTTATTCGGAAGTATATTACTGCCGCTGCTGTTGATACTTATTAATTCCGGTATAATATTTGGTTATGCCAAACCGGTTCCAATAAACCCCGGTTATTTTAGGAATTATAGAAAGGGTATTCGTTATACTTCATTAGCCGGTCCTGTTACAAATCTTATTATTGCCTTTGCAGCAGGACTGGTATATGGTCTTTTTTTCTATATCTTTTTTAAATTAACAAATGGAATGTTAACGTCGGGCACCTTTGGATTCAATGCTTTTAATCTTATAAGCCAAATTTTCGAAGGTGCTATATATATAAATATTTTTTTAGCCATATTAAATTTTATACCCATACCACCACTTGATGGTTCTAAAATACTTGCTTCTTTTCTTCCGGATGAAGCCATGTTTAAGTTTTTAAGTCTTGGAAGATTTGGCTTTATATTCATTTTTATATTTTTGTTCTTAGGTGGAGGAATATTCTGGAAAGTAATATCTCCGCTATTTAATTTTATTTATAATATATGTGTTTGGTGGCAGTACTTAATTGTTTAGCATAAAGAGGACAGGGAGTAATAAATGAAAAAGAAAATGCTTACTGGATTTAGGCCAACAGGTAAATTACATCTGGGGCATCTGCATGGAAATATTAATAATATGATTAAAAACCAGAAAAACTACGAAAATTTTTTTTTCCTGGTTGATTGGCACGCATTATCAACTGAATATCAGAATCCCATAAACATAAAATCTGATTTGATGGAGTGTGTAGTGGATCTGGTGGCTCTGGGAATTGATCCTGAATTTACACATCTGTACAGGCAATCTGATATACCGCAGATTGCAGAATTAACATTATATTTATCAATATTTACCCCCATTTCCTGGCTGGAGCGGTGTCCCACTTATAAAGAACAAATAGATGAGTTAAAATCAAAAGACCTTTCAACACTTGGTTTTCTGTCCTATCCGGTACTTATGGCTGCGGATATACTTATAGTTAATTCTGATATAATCCCGGTCGGAGAAGATCAATTGCCCCATCTTGAAATTACAAGAGAGATTGCGAGGAGATTTAATTATCTTTATGGGAAGTATTTTACCGAACCAAAAGAAATGCTCTCAAAAACCGCACGGGTTCCTGGAACAGACGGCAGGAAGATGTCTAAAAGTTATAATAATGCTATTTTCTTAGCAGATGATTTTGAAACCATTCGCAAAAAAGTAAGGATGATGATTACTGACCCAAAGAGAATACATCTTACTGATCCTGGTCATCCTCAAGTTTGCAATGTATTTGATTTTTATAAAATTTATAAAGAAGAGGGAATAGAAGAGATAGAAAAAAGATGCAAGCAGGGTAAAATCGGATGCACCCAATGTAAAGATGAGATTTCAGCTATAATATACAAGTCTTTAGAAGAGTTTCAGGAAAAAAGGAATGAGATTAAAAAAGATCTGAATTATATTTATGACATCCTGGAAGAAAGTAAAATTAAGGTTAGAAAAATTGCTGACAGGACCATATCTGATGTAAGAAAAAAGATGGGTATAGATTAGATTGGAAAATTGCATAGAAACCAAAGATTATTTAATAGAATATCAAAAATTTAAAGGGCCAATATATCTGCTTCTGGAATTAGTTCAGAAAAAAAAAGAAGACATTTATGAAATCAGCTTAAGCACCATTATAAAAGATTTTATAAACTATATTGAAATCAAAAAAAATATATTATTTGATACCTTATCGGGATTCATCTATACAGCTTCTATTCTAGTAGAGATAAAATCAAGGTCACTTATTCCCTCCAAAAGAAAGGATTCATATGAAGAAGAGAATGTGCCAAATATTGAATTTTTAAAGAAGAGGGAAGAAGAATATAGAATTTTTAAAAAAATATCCAATTATTTCAGTAGTCTTTATGAAAAGGAATCCTTATATTTTATAAGGGAAGCTCCTATGGAAAAAGAATTTTTAAAATTACTCCCTGACTTTACCAGAGATATAAATATAGAGGAATTATCATCTATTGCTTCAAAGCTTATTAAGTATAAGGAAGAAAAATTAAATTTAGGAAATATTTATAATCACAGGATAGGCATAAATATATTTGAAGAAATGAAAAGAATCAGGGAAATATTATATTCTAAAGATAGTATTACCTTTAAAGAACTTACATCTAAATATGATGAGATTATAGACAAGATAATTTGTTTCCTGTCAATATTGGAACTTTTCAAAAAAGATGTAATTGATATTATTCAGTTTGAAAATTTTGGCAATATTATAATAAAAATAATTAGATGACCGGTAAGATGTGGAAGTGTAAATAAAATGAATAACAGCAGTAAAAATAAAAGCACTAACTTATATAGCGGAGGGTCATGGCTAAAGGCGTGCGTAGAAGGTATACTATTTGTGTCTGAAGGAATAGTAAAGGCCAGAGATATATCTTCTGTCCTGGAAATTACTGAAAGAAAGGTACATGAAATTATAGAGCTGCTGGAAAAGGAATATATTAATGAAAATAGAGGATTTATTCTTAAAAGAGTGGCCGGGGGGTTCAGGCTTTATTCAAATCCTGCGTTAAGTGAGATACTGATAAAATTTATTAAATCAAATATACGTGCGCATCTTTCTCAGGCTGCACTTGAAACTCTGGCAATCATTTCCTACAGGCAGCCTGTTACCAGGACTCAAGTTGCTGAGATAAGAGGAGTTAGGACAGATAGCGTAATACTAACACTGGTGGATAAAGGATTGATAAAAGAAGCAGGTAAGCTTAAAGAACCAGGGAATCCAATATTATATAAGATAACTGACAGGTTTTTAGAACTTTTAGGTATTGAAAGCCTGAAAGACCTGCCGCCGCTTGAAGATATAAAAGAAAATGAAGAGGATAACCGGAATCCAGAATAGTTAAATGTCAGGGCATTAAGATTTTTTTGACATCCTCACCTTAAATGGCTGGGGTTTAAAGTGCGTAGGATAATAAGTCCAGTGAGTACCAATGATCAATCGAAAATTAATAGTTACAATAATAATATTAGTTATAATCTCAAGTTTATGCCTTACTTCCTGCTGTTATCGGCTTTTAAATATTGATAGGAGCGGTAAAGAAGAGGAAACTGTTGATGTAGAAGAATTTATAGGAATTCCAAATTCTTACCTTGTAAGTAAGCTAAAAGTCCCCGGGCAGGCTATAGACGTTGATATAAGCGGTAATTATGCCTATCTTACCAATGATCTGGGTGTCCTCTATGTAATAGATATAAAGGATAAAGAAAATCCTTCCATAGTGGGGAAATGTAAAGGGATAAATTCGGCAAATATTGTAATTGTTAAAGATGATTATGCTTATATCTCCTATACTGAGTGGATTAGCGATGATAATGAATCTTATACTGTCTGTGGATTTTATATTGTAGATATAAAGGAGAAAAAAGATCCAGAACTCATTGGGAACTATAATACCGGAGAGAATAATATAAAATCAGTATACGGTTTATTTATTGAAGACGATTACGCTTATATTAATACTACAGTTGAAAATGAAAACGGGGAAATTAGCAAGCTTGAAATAGTAGACCTTTTAATAAAAAGAAACCCTGAAAGTGTGAGCGCATATGAAGTGGACGGGTTGCCTTCAGGTATATGGGTAAAGGATGATTTAGCCTATATAAACATCAATTTTTATGATTATGAAAAAAAGGAATATATAAAAGACAGCAAACTTCTTATTCTGGATATAAAGGATAAAGAAAATCCCAAATTTTTAAATTCATACAAAATCCCTTCCAGTTCATGGAGCATATATGTGCTTGGGAATTATGCCTATATTTCAAGCTTTAAACAGGACAGGAAAACTGAAAAATATACTGAAAGCATACTTCAGATAGTAGATATAGGTGAATTATCCGATTTAAAAGTTTCAGGAAGTTGTGAAATACCGGGTGGGGCATGGGAGATGGATTCTATAGGTGGCTTTATTTATATATCCAGTTTATCCGGAGGAATATATGTTGTAGATGTTACCGATAGCGACAGACCGGTTATTGTTGATAGTTTAAAAACCAGTGGAAACTCTTACGACATAGCCATAAAGGGCAATTATGGATATATTGCAGACGGATTTGAAGGGCTGGCTGTAGTAGAATTATCAGGACGGACCATAGAGAAAGAAAAATTATATACTGGCAGTGACAAGGATATAAACTTACCTCCAGAAGCTTTTATTGAAGTTATGGGGGACAAATTATCAGGAGATTATTTTCAGATAAAAAATCCGGTATATTTTTCCGCCGAGAAAGCTTTTGATCCTGATGGAGATGATCTAAGCTACAGCTGGATTATAGATAATAACCAATATTCAAATAAAGAATCTTTTTCTTATTATTTTGATAAACAGGGTGAATATGAAGTAATATTAGTTGTTTCAGATGGAGAGGATAGCAGCGAAGCCACCTGTACAGTACAGGTGGCAAAAATAGATTTACCTATTTTACCTGCCATCCAGCATGATTTTACAGTTGAAATAGAATATACTTTAATAAACAATGGTCCGGGAAGTTTAAGAGATATCGAATGTTTTATGAGAATTCCGCAGACCTATTATCCGTTTCAGATAATAAATAACTATACATCCAGTATTTCAAATACAGATGAAGTGTTTGACAAAAACTGGAATTTACTTATTCATTTTCAATTTGAAGATGAACTTTTAGAAGGAGAAAGCTTAGTTGCATCGGTAGATACAGATGTAACCCTATGTGAATTTAATTATAAAGATATTGAAATTAGAAGTATTGAAAGTAGTAATTTAAGCTATGATGAGGGTGACGAGGATCTGGAAATATATACTACCGACGATTTATTTGTAGATTCAGATAATCCTAAAATCTATAATACTGCAAAATCTTTAATTAAAGATGAGACCAGACCAATAGAAATAGCAAAAATTCTATACAATTATGTGGTTGGCAGTCTTTATTATGATTTTCCACGCGCAGAAGAGGAGGATTACGAATTTCTTTACGCATCTGAAATACTGGAGAGGAGAAAAGGAGTATGTGCTGATTACGCTATACTTTATACTGCGCTCCTGAGATCAGCTGGAATACCTGCAAGACTTGCATCCGGAATCCCGGTATACTCTATTCTTTGTGAAAAAGAGAAAGAAATAGATATGGGACATGCCTGGGTTGAAGTAAAACTCCCGGGATATGGCTGGATACCAATAGATATAACTGTGGAAGATAATTTTATGTCAGAAAATTATTACCTCGATATTACCACGGAAAAAGGTCCTGGATATTTGTATAAAAATACCACCATGGACCCCTGGAGTTATTATTATGACGGATTTTTCTTTTCATGGGATGGTAGTGAAATTCCGGAGAGAGAGCAGGAATTTTATTTTAGGGTAATTGATCTTGACCTTAAAGATATAATACTTGATTAAAGATTAATCCATATTTTTATTGGTCTCTTGACATCCTCACCTAGCTAAAACAAGGTGATCACAGCCAGGCACATTCCGAAGCCTGTACCCTACGCATGGTGGGTTCCTGTTTCATCGGCTGGCTAACGCCATATCCTCCACAGGCAAAAATGGCATGCCCTGCCGCCATAAATTGAAAGTCTTATATCTCCTTTCTTAAGGCAAGAGTCTTAAGGCTGACTTCGATAAAGAAGCAATATATTAATATTATCTCTTACATGTTATCTCTTATAAATAAGGATATTTTATATTAAAATTAATCAGGTTATAATAGAAAAATAAAGGTATATGTACTTATCTTTTTGACTTAGCAATTTATAGATATTATATTTATTAAAACAATAATATGAATTCATTATATTAT
>JAUWQC010000037.1 GCA_030611285.1 bacterium
TTTAATCCCCTTTTTAGTCAATGCACTTACTTTTAGAAACGGTATATAGCCTGCAAATTTAAGCTTTTGTTCAAACATACTTACAATGTTACCGATAGTATCTTCATCCACCATATCAATTTTATTAAAAATGATACAAATACTCACCCCCTTTTTTATACATGTCTCTACAATTTTTAAATCCTGGACAGTTATTTCTTTACTGCAATCAATAAGCACTAAACTTATGTCTGAATTTTCTATAGATCTTATTGTCCT
This sequence comes from bacterium, assembly GCA_030611285.1. Taxonomy (GTDB): domain Bacteria; phylum Actinomycetota; class Humimicrobiia; order Humimicrobiales; family Humimicrobiaceae; genus Hydromicrobium. The sequence continues at coordinate 259 of JAUWQC010000037.1, forward strand.
TAGTTCACTATAATATTCCAGATCTCCTCTCTTATCCTTTTTTCTTCTTAATCCGGCAGTATCTATAAATTTATAATTTTTATTATTTATATTCACTATACTGTCAATGCTATCTCTTGTGGTCCCCTCAATCTCATCAACTATTGCCCTTTCGTCTTTAATAATAGCATTGAACAATGTTGATTTGCCAGCATTCGGTTTACCCAGAATACATATGCCCGGAACAACTTTTTCTTCATATTCTCTTATATCTGTAGAATATTCTTTAAATTTAGAAACTAATTCATCTAAAAGATCTCCTATATTTATACCATGCATTGCAGATATTTTTATAGGATACCCAAAACCAAATTTTAAAAAATCTTCAATATAGAAATCACCCTTTTTACCATCATACTTATTTCCGGTAAAAATTATTTCCTTATCTGTTTTTCTTAAGATCACTGCTATTTCTTCATCAAGTGGGGATAGGGGTTCTTTTAGATCGACCATAAAAATAATAATATCTGATTCATCTATTGCTTTTTTTGTCTGTAAAAACACCTGAATATCCATCCTGTGTTTTGATTTTAAATCTACGCCACCTGTATCTAACAGATAAAAAATTTTGCCATTCCAATCAGATTTATAATATTTACGATCTCTGGTAATCATTGGTTCCTTATGCACTATTGCTTCATTTTTCTGGCATATTCTATTAATTAAAGTTGATTTTCCCACATTTGGTCTCCCCACAATAGCAACTTTTGGAATATTTTCCTTCATATTTACCCGCTTATATTTAATTAAGATGTTAATTCCTTTATAAAACTGGCACTATTTTCAGATAAGTTATAATTTTTCAATTGCTTCTTTTATATCTATTATGTCTTCCACCGGTGTAGATGCGCCGCCGCTTATTCCAACCTTTTTAGCATTATTGAACCATTGCGGTTTTATTTCCTTATAATTTTCAATGTGGTAAGTTACTGCACCACACTTTTTTGATATCTCCACCAGGTGTTTTGTATTTGCACTTTTTTTCCCACCAACTACTATCATTATATCAACATTATTTGCTAGTTTTTTAGTTGAATTTTGTCTTTTTTTTGTAGTATTGCAGATGGTATTAAATACAACCAACTCTTTGGCTTTTTCCCGTAACTTGCTGGTAATCAGACATAATTTTTCTATAGGTTGGGTTGTTTGAACAACAACTCCTATTTTTTTCTTACTGGAAATTTTTTCCGCATTCGCTTCATTTTTTATTACTGCATAATTTTTATTTAATACATGGTCTTTTATTCCAATTACCTCAGGGTGATTTCTATTTCCAACAATCACTACAAAATATCCATTTTTACTGAGGTCTTCAGCTCTCACCTGAGCTTTCTTTACAAAAGGACAGGTTGCATCAATAATCTTGATATTCTTTTTTTTAATTTCATTAACTAAAACCGGAGACATTCCGTGTGATCTTATAATAAGTATACTGCCAGGTATTATTTTTTCTAAATTCTCAACCGAAATTAAACCTTTTTTTGCCAGCTTATTTGTGACCCCTGAATTATGAATAATAGGACCAAGAGTAAAAATCTCAGTTTTTTTACCCTGATTTTTTTTTAATATCTCCTCTGCTAATTTTAGAGCTCTCTTTACACCAAAACAGTATCCTGAATATTTAGCTGTTTTTACATTCATATGCATTAAAAACCTTATTTTTCTATTTTATTTTATTGTATATTTTACCTATCTCTTTCATTGTTCTATCAACTATTATAGGAATAGCTTCTTTTTTATTATGTTCTTTCAAAATATCTTTTATATCTATTATATCTCCAACAATTAATTTAACCCTGGGAAAAAATATTCTCTTGTGAGGTTTCTGTATTATTTTATTTGTGCCACTTATTGCTACAGGTAGAATTGGGGTATTGCTCTCTGCTGCTATAAACCCTGTGCCCTTTTTACCACCTCTTAGTGCTCCATCAGTGGATCTCGTACCTTCCGGGAATAAACCCAGGACATTTCCGTCTTTTAAGACTTTAAATGAAATAGAAAATACTTTTATATTAAAAGCCTTTCTTTCAACAGGAAAGGCATTTAAGAAAGTTACCAGAGAGGATAAAAACTTATTGTTATATAATTCTTTTTTTGCCATAAAATATACACATCTTGGAATATACGCTCCTATTACCAACGGATCCACATAGCTTATATGATTTGAGCATATTATCAACTTACCATTTCTGGGTACTTTGTGTAAATCTATTTTTTCTACTCTGTATAGAAGGTTAAAAATAACTCTTAACATAAACTGTATTAACCTGAATAAAATAAAATAGGATTTACTATGTTTTGTTTTTAACATTTACCTTTTTAAAATATAATTTCTTTATTTTTTCAACAACTCCTTTTACTGATAATTTGGATGTATCAATTATAATTCCATTTTCCGGTATAATCATGGGGCTGTCTTCCCTGCTGCTGTCAATTCTATCTCTGCTTATAATTTCTTTTTTGATTATATCTCTCTCTAGAAATTGCCCCTTTTCTCTAATCTGCAAATCTCTTCTTTTTATTCTTTCACCAAGGCTTGCAGTTAAATATATTTTGAGTGTTGCATTCGGACAAACTACACTTCCAGTATCCCTGCCTTCAAGTACAGTATTACCTCCCTGGATAAATTTTTTTTGAAGACTTACCAAATATCTCCTCACTCCAGATAATTTAGAAACAATAGAAACTGCAGATCCTACTTCCCTGCTTCTAATCTCATTGGTAACATCTTTTCCATCTATTTTTACTGCGGTATACCTGCTTTCATCTACTGAATTACTATCTAACTGGAGATTTATGTTTCTTGCTAGCTTTAATATAGATTTTTCATCTTTACAATCTATATTATTCTGTAAAGCAAGAAGGGTAATTGCTCTATACATGGCTCCAGTATCAATATATTTTAAATTTAATTCTCTAGCTAAAATTTTTGCAACTGTGCTCTTACCGCTTCCGGCGGGGCCATCTATGGTTATAATATTATCTAGCATCTTTTAACCAATATTTATATATGTCTTCACCATACTTGAGCCTATTTCCTTTTTGCGTTATGGCGCTAAAACTTTTTTTAGATTATATTTAAAACCAGGAAAGGAAGTATTGATACATTCAGAATCCAGAATAGTTACTTTTCCTATTGATAACAAAGCCAGTATAGAAAGAGACATAGCAATTCTATGATCTCCGAAGCTATCTACCATTCCTTCACCCGCCTTGAAATTCACATCTCCTTCTATTATCATTCCATCTTCTTTTTCCTCAATATTCACCTTTAATTTTTTAAACTGGCTTACAATAGACTTGATTCTATCACTTTCTTTGTATCTTAATTCTTCAGCTCCTCTTATTATTGTTTTACCTTTTGCCACAGCTGCGGCTACGCACAGTATTGGTATCTCATCAATTATACCTGGGATTTTATCTTTATCTATTTCTATAGAATTTAAATTACTGGAAAAAGTTTCAATATCTACAACTGGTTCATTATTTATAATTCTTTGATTTTTAATAATAATCTTTCCACCCATTTTTTTAAGGATTTCTATAAAATAACTTCTGGTGGGGTTCATACCGATATCTCTCATAATAGTATGTGAATCTTTTAAAATTAGAGTTGCAACAATAAAAAAAGCTGCTGAAGATATATCACCGGGTACATAAATATTTTTAGCAATTAATTTCCTGCCGGGTCTTAATTTTGTGTATTTACCATCGTAAGTAATATCTGCTCCAAAGTACTGGAGCATACGCTCTGTATGATCTCTCGAAACTTCTGGTTGAATTATCTCAGTTGTACCTTCTGCATTAAGAGCTGCCATAAGGATACTGGATTTAACCTGAGCACTTGACACTTTAAGATTAAATTTTTTTCCCTTCAGATTGGAGTTTCCAAATATTACTATGGGAGCCTTTGAATTATTTTCTCTTCCATTAATTTTAGCGCCCATCTCTAACAGCGGCTCTATTATTCTTTTCATAGGTCTGTTGTTTATAGAACTATCACCACTCAATACAGACATAAAATTGGTTGCAGACAGTACACCACTCATTATTCTGATTGTAGTCCCGGAATTTCCAACGTCCAGTATTTTATTAGGTTCACTGAAGTTTTTAATACCTTTACCATATACTATTAAATTACCGTCTATTTTTTCAATTTTTACACCTAACTTATTTAAAACATCTATAGTTTTTATGCAGTCCTGACAAAATAAGAAGTTCTCTATTACTACATTATTATTAATCAACGAGGATATGATTACACTTCTATGTGAAATCGACTTATCTCCAGGAATTTTTAATTCACCCTTTAAGCTTCTTGCTCTATGTATTTCCATTTTTATTCACTTAATACCTTTTTTATACCAACTTCGTATCCTGCTTTTTCAATTGCTTCTTTTGCAATTTTACAAGCATCTTCACCTTGAATCAGTACTTTAAGGATTCCCCCACCACTGAATTCTGTTGAATGAAAAATAGATATATCTTCAATATTTATTCCATGAGAACTTATGACCAGTGTAATTTCACTTAAAACCCCTGCTTTATCAGGTATTGCAACTCTAAGTTCATATAATTTGGAAATATCCTTCTCAATATATTTTGGTAAATTAATTCTTGCTTTCTGGGCTTTAAAGTAATGTTTTTTTATTGATTCTGAATTTTCTTTTTTCAAGTTATTTTTAAACTTTATCAGATACCTTATATAATCATCTATTGATTTAATTATCTCATCTTTATTTTCCAAGCTTATATCAAGCCACATTTTTATATTTGCAGCAGCTATTCTGGTCATATCCCTAAAACCACCAGCGCATAGTTTAGATAAATTTTTCATCTTCTTTTGTTTATCATCAATCATATCAACCAGATTGGTTGAAAGGATATGCGGCAGGTGACTTATTAACGCTACATTTTCATCATGTTCTTTAGGATTTATGGAAATCACTTTTGCGCCAATTTTTGTAAATAAAGAATGTAATGTAAGCAGAGGTTCAGATATAGTAGTATCTGTAGGAGTTAGAATATAAAATGTATTCTTAAATAATTCTGGAGTGGCGCTAAGTATACCTTCGTTTTCCGAGCCAGCCATTGGATGGCCTCCTATAAAAAATACTCCCTCAGGTAATATTTCACTTGCTCTTTTAACTATCTTCTCTTTAACGCTGCCAACATCTGTAATAATTACTCCTTTTTTCAGATAATCTTTAATATGTTCTACTACCTCGATTATTTTACTTATCGGTGTCGCTATTATTATCAAATCAGCGTCAGTAACTGCTTCTTTATAATCTACAGCGACAACATCAATTATATTTCTGTATTTAGCTATATTCATTGCTTCACCTTCAATATCATAGCCGGTGATTATAAAATCTTCACCGGTATTCTTTAAAGATAAAGCTAATGATCCACCTATAAGACCTAATCCTATTACAGTTATTTTTTTAATATTTTTCATTTTAACTCCTTGGCGCAGAGACCCCATCCTTTAGGGAGAAGTAGTTGACTTTACACTGCTATCAAATCCAATAATTATTCTATAGGAAGTTTATATAAATATTTTAATTACTATATAAAAATTATTAAATTTTGTGAATAAGAATTTATTTATTATTCTTAATTATTCTACTATATTTTTAGTATTTTTATTAAACATAAAAAAATTTTAAAAATTTCCTAATATTCTCTATATTTTACTTCTAATCTATTGACAACAATTTTTAATTCTGATATCTTTTTATTATCTTAGAACAGGAGGCAACTTTTAGAAATAACTAAGATTTATTTTCGAAAGAGAATAGATAAGAGGTTAATAATCTGAAAAGTCCCTGAGAAAAGTTCTAAGGTGTGCCCCGAGATTTTTAGTAGCCTAAAGCATTAACTATGGCAAAAGATAACTCGGGGTTTTTTATGCATTAAGATTTTTAACTATTAAAAATAGCAGAATATATTCTTATAAACGCAGGCCAGGCTCTTAAATATTTTAATTTCAATCACCTTCCTTTTATAATTTCATCTTATTATTTCTTTAACCTTTTTTATAATGGCTTCACTAGATATTTCTTCATAGTTCAATAATTCATAAGGTTTTCCACTTCTGGGCATTTTTCTTACTGCAAGGATATATACTGGACTTTTTTCTGAAGCAGCACTTTTTACTGCTTCCCCCATACCTCCATTGGCATAATGATCTTCAACAGTTAATAGGGCTTTAGTTTCTTTTTGCGCTTTTCTGATAGAATCTTTATCTATGGGCTTTATACTATAAACATCAATTACTCTTACCACTATATTTTCCTTTTTTAATTCCTCATAAGCTTTTAATGCTTCATGCAGTGTTATTCCAGCTGCACAAATAGTTACCACATCATTGTCACTTTCCTTTACTACTTTACTTCCCCCAATTTTAAAATCATCCTCATTGCTATAAATAATTGGTGTATCCATTCTGGTAGTTCTGATATACACATTTCCAAAATGTGCGGCAGCTTTCTCTACCAGCTTTTCAGTAGATATGCCGTCTGCTGGATACAATACAACACACCCCAGTAAAGTTCTGAACATAGCAATGTCCTCAAGTCCCATTTGAGAAGACCCATCTTCTCCAATTGATACACCCGAATGTGAGCCCACGAACTTTATATTCGATTTTGAGTATTGACTCATTCTAATCTGGTCAAAGGCTCGGGTTAGAAACGCTGAAAAAGAAGAAATGAAAGGAATTTTACCCCTTAGAGACAGCCCCAGCGCTGTACCCACCATATTCTGTTCAGCAATATACATTTCAAAAAATCTTTGTGGATATCGTTTTTTAAAGATCTCTGAAAATGTGGAGTTACTAACTTCAGCATCAAGAACAACTATTTGAGGATATTTTGAAAATATGTTAACCAGAGTATTACCATATGCTTTTCTGGTAGATATTTTACCACTCATCATAGGAATCTTATCATATTCTTCTATTCCTTCTTCAGGTAGGTTAACCTGTTCCGGATTTAAAATTTCTCCCCTTATGTTTCTATCAACATTTCCTAACTCCCTGAGTGCCGTATCCATCTGCCCTTTAGAAATTGCTTTACCGTGCCAGCCATTTTTATCTTCCAGCAAATTTACCCCTTTACCTTTTATTGTTTTTGCAATTATCATCGTTGGCTTCCCCTTTACACTTAAAGCATTTTCATAGGCGTCAGCAATCTCTTTAATATTGTGGCCATCAACTGCAATGGTTTCCCATCCAAAAGAAGATATTCTTTTCTTATAAGCTTTGATATCCCATCCATACATTGTTTCTCCTCTCTGGCCCAGCCTGTTAACATCTATAATGCCTATTAGATTATCCAGCTTATAATGAGCTGCGATTTGTATGGCCTCCCACTGCGAACCTTCAGTCATTTCACCATCCCCTAAAAGTACATATGTATGATAAGGCAGCTTATCTATGTATTTGGCATTTAAAGCCATTCCCAGACCAATAGAGAGGCCCTGTCCCAGGGACCCTGTTGCAGCTTCAACATATGGAAAATTAGGAGTAGGATGCCCCTCAAGCCTGCTTCCAAATTTCCTCATGGTCAGCAACTCTTCTTCACTTACAGCTCCAGCTGCAGCCCATAACGAATACATTAATGGAGAAGCGTGACCTTTAGAAAAAATCAACCGGTCATTGTTTATATATTCAATATGATTAATTTTGAATTTAAAAAAACCTCCAAAAAATAATGTAGACATCAACTCAACTGCTGATAATGAAGAAGATGGATGACCTGAACCAGCCCTGGTGGTTGAAATTAATATAAAATACCTGATAAGCTTTGATATTTTTTCTAATTTATCTATGTTTATCATTTTTCCTCCAGTCAAAATTTAATATTATTTTCTTATAAAAAGATTTAAGTCCAAAACTTTTAATCTATATTCTTAAATATAGATTTCTAAACTTGTTATTTTGGTTCTACATGTATTGAAATTTCACTTATATTAT
>JAUWQC010000057.1 GCA_030611285.1 bacterium
TTTATTCATTTTAAAATTTTTCTCCTATATTATTTTACTTAATTACAAATTTACATATTTCCAGAACCAGCTCAGCCAGTTTCTCTAATTGTTCAACTTTTACAAATTCTTTATTTGTATGGACATTCTCCATTCCTGCGCCCAGGTTAACTGCAATCTTTCCTTTTGAATTAAATATATTAACATCGCTTCCGCCTCCTGAAGATATGATTTTTAGTCTTAGTTTCAGTTTTCTAATGGCCTTTTCAGCAATCTGTACCGGTACTGCATCTTCTGTAACCTCAAATCCATCATATTCCCTTATAATTTCATAATTTAAAACTGCTCCGGTTATTTCTGCCCCTTTTTTAAGTTTATTTATCATCGCTGTTGTAATTTTTTCAAGCCCTGATAATTTTAAACTCCTTGCCTCCATTTCTAATTTCGTGTCCTCTGCAACTATATTTCTAGCTATACCTCCGTCTATTTTTCCAACATTACATGTACTTTCCTCATCAATTCTACCAATCTTCATATTAGAAATTGCAATAGAAGCAGCCTTTATAGAATTAATCCCCTTTTCAGGCTCTATCCCGGCGTGAGCTGCTTTTCCTTTAAAATGTGCATAAATTGAATTCTGATATGGCGCTCTGTTTACTATAGTCCCTATATCACCATCACTGTCAAATGCAAAACCATATTTTGCTTTTATTAAATCCAGATTGATACACTTTGCCCCTAATACTCCAATTTCTTCTGAAATTGTAAATATAATATAAATATCTCCTGTAGGAATATTCCTTTCTTTTATAACATTTAAAACTTCTATAATTGCAGCTACACCAACCTTATCATCGCCGCCTAATATGCATTCTCTATTTTTATTAAATATTTTTCCACTTTTTATTACCGGCAGAATATCTCCATCTACGCTTACCGTATCAAGATGCGCAGCCAGGAAAATGGGACTGCTTCCCGATGGATTTTTTGTTTTATGTAAAGCTGTGACATTCCCTGCATTACTGCCAAATTCATGACCACACCCATCAACATTAACTTCAAGACCCAGACTTTTCAATCTTTTACTTACATAATTGACTATCTCTTTTTCGTTTTTTGAAGGGCTCTTAATTTTAAGCAGTTCAATTAATGTATCTAAAAGTCTTTTTTTATTAATCATTTTCTTTTCATTTCCACTTGTTCAGATTATTCCTGCAATGCAATATCTTTCAATATCTCATTTACTGACCATATTTTTTTACAAACTTAAATATACTGGTAAAAATTATACCTGCAGCCAATAACACAACTGATATTATAGTAGAACTTAAAATAAGTCTTATAAAGAAATCATAAAAGAATCCTGATGGGAAAAGAGTAATTATAAGAGAACCAGGGGGAAAAAGAAAGTTTCCTTGAGGGAAAAATAACGTATGAAAATTATCAAATAGAGAAGGAAAATTTTGGCCAAGAAAGTATAAAATTATAATAAAAAGCAGCATAATTGATGAAGAAATTGTAAAAATCACCCCTAAATTTCTAATAAAATTTTTAATATTTCTCTCTATTAATAAAAAAGTCATAACAACAAATAAAATAATGCTTACGCAGTATAAAATAAATATTTTTACCAGTAGTTTTCTCACATCATTAAGATGACTTATCTCATCAGGTCTGAAAGAAGCAGTCTTACTTATGCTTTCATCTGAATATCTTACTTCAATAGCCTGCAGGTTGGTGGTTCGTCCGGTAAAAAATTTAAAAATCTCTTCTGTGGCATCCAGTACATCCCTTTTATTTAGAATTGAGAACACTCCATTATCTTCATATAAAGTCTCATAATAACCTCGATTACAAACATGAAAAGCAAGTGGGGTGAATAAAATTATAATAATAAGTAAAATAGAATTTATAAAAATGAAGGTTTTTTTAATCTTACCGGTTTTAGAATTCATATTTTAATTTTGCAATTCTTTTCTCTTGATTTTAACAGTCTCTCTAAAGATGCGGCGCACATACCTTTTCCCAGCGAAGATAGAACTCCTCCGGTTATAAAAATAAACTTAGTTTTCAATTTTAATCTTCCCTTCTATTAAATCACTTTTAATGGCATTACATTTTTCCAAAAGTTCCTCAGCGTGCATAACAGAAATATCACTTTCTTTCATCCCACTTATCATCCGGGAAATTTCTTTTATCTTATCCGGTGAATCTAATTTCTTTATTTTTATCCTGGTTCTTTTGCCTCCTATTATTTTATCAATAAAATAATGAGCATCGGAAAAACAAGCAATTTGCGCCAGATGAGTAATAGCTATTATCTGGCAATTTCTTGAAATTTTGTACAATTTTTCACCCACTATCAGTGAAGCAGCCCCTCCTATGCCCACATCTATTTCATCAAATATCATAATATTGATATTGTCAACAAAGCTTACAACTGATTTAAGAGCGAGCATAATCCTTGATATTTCACCACCTGATGCAATCTTCCTTAAGGGTCTTACAGATTCACCTATGTTAAGAGATATTAAAAACTCTATATCATCTATCCCATTTTTAGCAAATCTTATCTTTTTGCCCTCAATTTCTATGCCATCACCATTACCTTCCAGCAATCTATGCTGTGGTTGAAAAGAGATAGATTTAAAACCAAGATCGGTCATTTCATCAGTTATACTTTTTTCCAGATCAATTGCCACCTCTTTTCTCAGGTCACTTAATAAAAAAGCTTTTTTTATTAGAATTTCGCGAGCCTCATTATATTCCATCTGTCTCTTATCAATCTCGCTATCAAGATCTTCAAAACTTTCGATTTCTTCTTTTAATTTTTGCGCATACTCACAGGCTAAATTCAAATCAAGATTATATTTCTTTTTTATTTCTGATAACTTATATAACCTTTCCTGAATACTGTCCAATCTTTCCGCACTGAAATCAAAATCAGCAAGATAGCTGTTAAGGCAGCGGCTTATTTCCTCTATAAAATCGCCAAGAGTAGATAACCTGTCGCAAAACTTTTTAAACTTATGATCAATTTCAGCAAGTTCAGCCATATTTTTATCTAAGACGGCTATATTATTACTTAGTGAAGAAATACCGGTATCCTCTCCATCTATTATCTTTTTACCTTCTGATGCCAATTTGTAAATCTTTTCATAGTTTTTAAGAATTCGCATCTCATTTTCTAAAATTTCTTCCTCATTTTCTTTAATATCCAGTTTCTTAATCTCTTCATATCTGTAATTTAAATCTTTTAACTTTTCTTCTCTTATGTTCTTCAACTCTTTTAATTTTAAAAATTCTTCTCTTTTTTTAAGATATTTTTCCAGGCTTTCTGAATAATCTCTCTTTGCGCCCAGTATCCTGTCTTTACCAAACCTATCTATTATTTCTATATGAGTTTTATAATCAAGTAAATACTGATGATCATGTTGCCCGTGAATATCTATAAATAATTCACCTAATTTTTTCAAATTGCTGACCCGGGTAAAAATCCCATTAATAAATGCCCTGTTTTTACCAATCCTGGTTACCTCTCTCGTTATTACTATATCATCACTTTCATCTTCTTCTTCAATTAAATTTTTGGACAGCAAATAATTTATTACCATAGGATTATTTTTAAAATCAAAGTATCCTTGAACCAGTAACTTATCCCGGCCGTCTCTTATTAAATCACTGTCCGCTCGCTCACCAATCAGCAAATTTATTGCTTCAATAATAAGAGTTTTACCGGCTCCTGTTTCTCCGGTCAGAATGTTAAGACCTTTCTGGAATTTTATTCTGGCGTCATCTATTATGGCAAAATTTTTTACCTGTAATTCCTTCAGCATATTTAAAAAGTAAAAATGTCAATTTATATTTATTTAAATTCTTTCAATAAATTTTTCCTTAAATACTTTAAAAAAAATATCCTTACCAAAAGTTATAAGATTTAATTTCAATTTTGATTTTTTTATTTTAAATATATAATCCGGCCTGATACTGACCGGCATTGTTTTTCCATCAACGCTTACGCTATCTTTATCATTTCTGGAATTAATTATTATTTCTATCATATTGTCCGGACTTATAATTACGCTTCTGCTTAGTAATGTATGCGGACATACAGGGGTTATAATTATAATTTCACTTTTTGGTTCCACAATTGGTCCTCCGGCAGAAAGAGAATAGGCAGTAGAGCCTGTCGGTGTAGAAATTATTATCCCATCGGCAGCGAAATTTTTTATTGATACCCCATTTACTATAATTTCAAATTTTATTATTTTCCCAAGCATAGATCTGGTTATCGCAAATTCATTCAACGCCAGATAAGGCAGCTCGATATTTTCTAATAGTTTATCTTCTTTAAAAAACTTACCCTCCAGTAACATTCTTTTTTCTATTTCGTATCTACCTCTTAATACCTTGTCTATGGCGCTGTACATATTACGGACATCTACAACGTTTAGAAATCCCAGACTTCCAACATTAATCCCTAATATGGGAATTTCTCTTTTAAAAGAATATTTTGAAGCCCTAAGGAATGTACCATCTCCTCCTACTGCTATTATTAAATCATTCTTTGCGCTAAATTCTTCTTCAGAAACCGATGGAAGGCAGTAATTTTCAGGCATTTTATCTGTTTCTATCAGAAGCACAGTATTGCCTTTTTTAACTAAATAATCATATATTTCCCTGGAAATTTCTATTGCTTCCTGTTTTTCGTTATTTGAAACTATACCAATGTTTTTCATTTTAATTACCCAGCTTTATTATCCAGCCTGACCAAAATAAAAATATGCCCTATCAACCACATCTTTGATTATTTTATCATAATTTAAAATAGATTTAGCTTCTTTAAACAATTTTATTAAAAAAATCCGGATTATCCCTTTCTTACCAATAAAAAATTTGCTATATTAACCAGCAACTTATAGTCTATATCCATGCTTTTAATTATGGCAATAGCTTTATCAATCTTGTCTCCGGCAATTTCTTTTGATTTTGAAATCCCCCATATATTCGGATAAGTATTTATACGTTTATCTGATGTTACATCCAGAATATCATCGGTTATTTGAAAAGCGAGACCTAAATTTTCAGAATATTCTGTAAATTTTTTAAGATAATCATCACTGACCCCGCATAAAATAGCCGCACATCTAACAGAAGCAGTTATTATTTTTCCTGTTTTATTGCGGTGCATATATTCTAATTTTTTTTTGCTGATCTTCTTACCGCTAAAATAAACATCCACTATCTGACCTGCAGTCATACCTGAAGCGCCCGAAGCGTCAGCAATCTCTTCTAAAATTTTAATTTTTGTCCTGTCGTCTGCTATCTGATATTTTATTATTATATTAAAAGCCTCTGCAAGCAAAGCGTCGCCAGCCAGTATTGCTATATCTTCTCCAAATTTTTTATGGCAGGTAGGTTTGCCTCTTCTGAGGTCGTCATTATCTATAGCAGGAAGATCATCATGTATTAATGAGTAAGTGTGGATAAATTCGATTGCGCATGCCGTAGGAAGTACCGCACGATAATCTTTTATCAGGCTCTTTGCAGTAAGAAGACACAATATTGGTCTGAATCTTTTTCCGCTGTTTTCTACGCTATATTTTATCGCTTCTTTTAGAATATCAGGACTTTCTTTATACTTCTTAACATAATAGCCTAAACTCTTGTTTACCTCTTTTATTAAAAATTCAGGATAAAGTTCATTTGCTTTAAAATCATATATTCTTGGATTAGACATATTTTCAAATTTAAATCATAAAAAGTAACATTAACTGCCTATGTTATCTAAAATTTTACCTAAAACGCCATTTATAAATTTTGGGGTGTCTTCCTCTTGCCCCAAACTCTTTGCAATTTCAATGGCCTCGTCTACTGAAACCTTTAGAGGTATGTCATCTTCATATAACATTTCATAAATAGCTACCCGTAAAATATTTCTATCAATGATTGCCATTCTTTCCAGAGTCCAGTTCTCAACAATGTCCATAATCATCTCATCAATTCTTTTCCTGTATCTGTCCACGCCCTTTGTAAGTTTTAAAGCGAACTGGTCATATTTTATACCTGCCAGTAAATTGTTTTCTATAATCTCATCTACCTTTTTATCCAATAAATCTCCTTGATACAATAATATTATTGCATTCTCCCTACTTTTTCTTCTTGATACTTTATGCATAATCTTTATATACAATTTATATTAGCTAAGTGCTCACACGGGTTATATAGCTGCCAGTTCTTGTATCAATTTTTATAGTGTCTCCTGTATTTACAAATAAAGGAACCATTATTTTCGCCCCGGTTTCTATCTCTGCGGGTTTAAAGCTTGAACTTACTGTATTACCCTTGATTCCCGGTTCAGTTTTAATAACTTTAGCTTCAATAAAAATGGGAAGTTCAATTGATACGGGTCTGCCTTTGTAAAATATAACCGCCAGTTCCATATTTTCCATTAAATAATCTTTCCGGTCCCCAAGTATATCTTCACCTAACTGGATTTGTTCGTATGTTTTAGTATCCATAAAGTTATAATA
>JAUWQC010000021.1 GCA_030611285.1 bacterium
CAAAATTTTTACTTAAATACTATAGTTATTCTACTGGTATCATATCTCATCGGCTCCTTCCCATCCGCGTATATTGCCGGAAAAATAAAAGGTATCGATGTAAGTAAGGTAGGAACCAGAAATCTTGGTGGAATGAACACATTTAAAAATGTAGGAAAGCTCACAGGAATTATAGTATTAATTACTGATATTGGGAAAGGTGCACTGGTGGCTTACCTTGCCGATAGATTTTCAGACCATATTTTTATCCCCCTTCTTGCTATTGTTTTTGCAGTGATAGGACACAATTGGATGATATACATCGGTTTTAAAGGTGGGAGTGGAGTCTCCACATTTAGCGGTGGATTACTTTACCTATCACCACTATCATTTCTTTTTCTTCACTTTCTGTTTACACCTATTGCTTTGTTTGTTACCAAAGATTCTTATCTTACAACTGCTATTGGGCTCTTTTTCTTTTCATTTTTCCTCTGGGTTTCCGAAGGATTTCTCCATGCTCCGTGGTTCCATGGTTTGGGAGAAAGTTACTGGTGGGTAATTTTTGGGCTTCTTGCAACCATAGTGTACAGTATAAAAAGCTACAGCCTTCTAAAATCATACTATACTGAAAAAAGAAGATATGTAAACTCGACAGTTAAAAAAATATTTAAACCATTTTTCAAGGGAATGTAAAAAATGAAATGCCCCTACTGCTCAAACCCTGATACAAGGGTTATAGATTCCAGATTAACTGATTCTAATGATAGTGTCAGAAGAAGAAGAATGTGCCAAAAATGCGGTAAAAGATTTACTACCTATGAAAGGCTGGAAAATCAGCCCATCGCAGTAATAAAGAAAGATAATACCAGACAGCCTTTTGACAGAAATAAGATACTCAGCGGACTGATCAGGGCATGTATAAAAAGAAACATAAGCACAGAAGTACTGAGTAAAATTGTAGATGATATAGAAAATGAAATTTCCAATATGCCTTCCAATGAAATCCAATCTAAAGAAATAGGAAACCTGGTTCTTAAAAGATTAAAGAACCTGGATAAAGTTGCATATATTAGATTTGCCTCTGTTTACAAGCAATTTGACAGCATCAGGCAATTTACCAGGGAATTATCGGAATTGCAAAAATCAAAATAAAATCCGGATGTATTATAATTTATATCTTAATACAGCACCAATGCTTCCAGCTCTTATTAGTTTTTCATTCCCTTCCATATCCACTATTTCACATCCCTGGTTTAAAGCATCCTCAACAATCTCATCAACTATATCATTATAAAATACCAGCTTTCCTCTACAATATGGACACTCATCTTTATATTCTACAGTTAAGTAGCGGCATAAATCACAAATATAACCTTCGTGTGTAAATTGTCTGTCATATATTAAAATTCTTATCTTCTCAATTAATAACGATTTTATGGTACCATCAATTCCAAGCACACCTATTCCATTCGGGTTATATTCATCAATTAGCCTGTCGATCAGGTCATTTTTAGTTTTAGCCTCAAATTCATCAATAACTTTTTGAGCTTTATCGCTAATTAAAGAAATATTTGAATCCGGCTCAGCATCAATATTGCCAATATGTCTTGACCGCAGGTAACTATGCAGATAATTTAAAAAATTAGGAATTATTTCTTTCCTTCCTGCTAGAATCAGGTAATCAAATTTTTTTTCCTTGAAAAGTTCCATTGTCCTGTCATTTACCACTTTGAAGAAATGATGTAACTTCTCTTCCAGTCTGCCATACAGTTTTCTTTCTCTCAAAACAGCCTGACTTTTAAAATTAACCTTTGAAGGGACATCACTTATAAAAGCTGCGAGATACTCATTAATTTCACCAAGATATATAGAATAAATTTGCGCTTTTTCTCTGTCAATAAGCAGTACGCCGTATTTTTTAGAGTTATTAAGAAGAGATCTTATGCTCTGGGTATACGGCTTGGGGTCGATAATTATTTTGGATCTCATTATTATGGGTATTCTAAATTCTTTCCACGGGCCATCTCCTGAAGAAAAAATTGCAAGTGTCCTTGTTGAATCAGCTCTGAACTTATCATTTACAAAAGCTTTCACTTTTTCAAAGACTTCAAATACCTCCTTTTTCTGGCTTTTATCAATATTAGTATCAGCCTCCAGTTTCTCTCTGGTGCCGGCAATCATGGAATTCAATTTAGTCTGGTAGTCTCTTTTTGTAATCCTGGACCTGTCTACTAAAAGATAAACACTTACAATCTGCTTTCCTGTAGGAATGAAATTTAATATTTCTTCCAGGCCCGAGGCTTTATTGCTTGAATTTGCCATAAATAATACTACTCCTCTCACTACTCTGTATTAACGTGATAAATACAGTGTTTATTATTCCAATGGACATTGCTGCTCTAAAAACTTTAATTTATAACTAAAATTTATTATTATTATCATTATACAATATCTATTCAAGAAAGAGAGTATCAATGTTTGGATATATTGGATATAAAATCCTCGAATTTATTGCCATTTCAACTCCTTACCCTGTTACATACTTCATTGCAGCATTTGGCGCCAGGCTGTGGATGCTAACTGGTGTAGACGTTAAGATCATTAGAAATAATGTTTCAAAAGTACTCAACCTTAATATAAATGATAAGGAAATTCATAGAATAGCAAATAGGATTTTTATAAACTGGGCAAAAAATGTTGTTGACTTCTTAAAACAACCTATTATCTCAAAAGAGAAATTAAAACAAAGGGTGGAAATAGAGGGTCTTGAGCATCTGGATAATGCATTAAAAAAAGGAAAGGGTGTAGTTATTATTTCAGCGCATATCGGGAACTTTGAATGGAGTGCCTGTAGAATAGCAGTAGAGGGATATAAGATATGGGTTTTAAGCCTGGTTAGAAAAAATAAGCTTGTGAGGAAATTTTTTGAGTCAAATAGACTTTCAAAAGGACTTAAAACTCTTTATATAAACAGGATGCTAAATGTTTTTAGAGTACTTAAGAACAATGAAATAGTGGCTATAACATCAGACTGGGATCCTACAGGGAAAGCCACAAGACCGTTTAAATTCTTTGGCAAAACAGCCTATCTACCCACAGGTGCTCTCATGATAGCATTAAAATCGGGGGCGCCGCTGGTACCAAGTTTTGTCTGGAAAAAGGACAAATATAACCATTTCCAGATAGTCGAAAAACCCATTGATCTCATAAGAGAGGGAGATAAAGAAACATTGATTAATAAAAATATGGAAAAAGTGCTGGAGGTTATGGAAAAGTATATCAGAGATAATATTTCCGAATGGGAAATGTTTCATGATATCTGGAGTGAAAAATAGTTTCATTTCATTTATAATCTAATCACTTTTATATATATGCTTTAATATCTGACAAACCGGAATGCAACCTGGAATTTTATCAGTTCTGCGATTGGCAGATAAATAGAAAAAGGGAGGATAGAAATAAAAAGTAAAACTTACAAACCTGTACCAAATCTCACTTCTTCCAATGAAGTATCATGGCACACCAGGTCAATTGAAGAAGTTGTAGAATCCCTTAAAACCAATATTAAAACCGGCTTAAGTAAAAAAGAGGCAGAAGATCGGGTTGGTAACTACGGCTATAATGAGCTTGAAGAAAAAAAAGGAAGGACCCCTTTAAGAATATTCGTCTCCCAGTTTAATGACTTTATGATATGGATACTTATTGCTGCTGCTTTCATCTCCGGAGTAATTATAAAGGAGACCACCGATGCAATAGTAATACTGATTATACTGGTGATAAATTCAGTTTTAGGCTTTGTCCAGGAATTCCGGGCTGAAAAAGCCCTTCAGGCTCTAAAAGAGCTTGCTTCTCCCAGCGCTCTGGTTATAAGAGATGGACTGGAAAGCAGTATTTATTCCAAAAAACTGGTGCCCGGGGATATTATCAAATTAACTGCAGGTGACCTTGTACCGGCAGATTGCAGGATTATAGACCAGGTAAATCTCCAGGCTAATGAATCAATTATTACCGGTGAATCCCTGCCGGTCAATAAAATAACCACCCCCTTAAGTAAAGTAAATCTTCCCATTGGTGATAAAAAAAATATGCTCTTTAGTGGTACTGCTATTACCAGGGGAAGATGCACCGCAGTGGTTATAGGCACAGGTCAAAATACTGAAATTGGTAAAATAGCAAGCATGGTTCAGGAAGAAGAGGAGCTTACCCCTCTTCAGATTGAATTAAAAACTGTTGGTAAAAAGATTGGGATAATATGCCTGGCAGTAAGCGCGATTGTCTTTTTATCAGGGGTACTAAAAGATTATTCAGTTGCCCGGATGCTCCTTGTTGCGGTAGCGCTGGCAGTTGCTGCCATACCTGAAGGTTTACCTGCTATAGTTACAGTGTCTCTGGCGCTTGGCGTTCAGAGAATGGCAAAGAATAACGCTATAGTCAGAAAATTAAGCTCTGTTGAAACTCTCGGCGGCGTATCCGTTATCTGTACTGATAAAACCGGAACCCTCACCAAAAATAAGATGATGGTGCGCAAAATCTACTCAGGCTTAAAAGAGGTTAAAGATTATAATAATTTCATCGAAAGATATAATAAGGCAGACAGCAACAGCAGTAAAAAAACCTTAACTGTAGGGAATTTAGACAGCAGCAGCGCATTGAAACTTTTAATTGATAACGCTGTTTTATGTAATGACGCATATTATATAAATAAGGAAACCGGGCAGATTACCGGAGATCCTACAGAAGCCGCACTTATTGAACTGGGCAGTTTTTATTCAGTAGATAAAAACAAATTAGAAAAAGATTATCCCCGAAAACTGGAAGAGCCTTTTGATTCCGAGCGCAAGATGATGACTACCATCAGTAAAATATCAACCGGCGATAATCACCGTAAACAAAGATATATACTGTTTTCAAAGGGAGCTCCTGAGGTAATTGCGGCTAGATGCACAGGAATAATTAAAAATAGTAGAATAGAAAATTTAACTGATTCCGATAAAGAAAAAATCATCGAAAATAATCATACCCTTGCCGCCAAAGCAATGAGGAATCTGGCTTTTGCTTTCAAGTATCTGGACGAGCTCCCTGACAAAGAAAGAATAAAAGAGGTGGAAGAAGATCTGGTATATCTGGGTATGGTAGGAATGATCGATCCACCGCGGCCGGAAGTATATGATGCCATTGAAAAATGCAAGAGAGCCAATATTAAAATTATTATGGTAACCGGAGATCATAAACTAACCGCCAGGGCTATTGGAGAAGAGCTGGGAATACTTGGTCCGAAAGATAAGGTTATTGATGGCACAGAATTTGACCTTATGACCAAAGAGGAGCTCGAAAAACAGATAGAATATATAAGAATCTTTGCCAGGGTCTCCCCTTCAAATAAGGTTGGCATTGTGGAAGCTTTAAAGAAAAATCAGCATATAGTTGCTATGACAGGTGATGGAATAAATGATGCTCCATCGCTAAAAAAGGCCGATATCGGTGTGGCTATGGGTGTAGTGGGAACCGATGTGAGTAAGGAGTCCAGTGATATGATTTTAACTGATGATAATTTCGCCACTATAGTAAAGGCTGTAAAACAGGGAAGAGTAATATATGATAACTTAAAAAAATTTATATCATTCCTGTTATCATGCAATATTTCAGAAGTGCTTCTGATGTTTATTTCCATAGTAGTGGGTGACTATATATTCTACCTTATAACCGGAGAAAGAGGGCTTCTTTATATACCACTGCTGCCTGTCCAAATTCTGTGGATGAATCTGATAACAGACGGCCTGCCGGCAATGGCGCTGGGAATAAACCCACCTGAAAAGAATATTATGGACAGAAAAGCCACCAGAAGAAAAGAGCAGATTTTAAGCAAAAGAGGACTTACTATGATTTTATGGCAGGGACTGGTTTTGACTTCCGGGGCACTTTTTATATATTTTGCCGCTCCTTTATTTTTCAATAACCATGACCTCCTCCATGACCGGGAGATTTTTCGGACCTCTGTTTTTACCACCCTGGTAATAACCCAGCTGCTTCATACCTTCAACTTCAGGTTTGAAAATAAGGGTATATTTAGAAGGCACATTCTTGAGAACAAATATCTTAATTTTGCTGTAATTGTTTCGGTTTTGCTCCAAATTGGAATAATTTATATTCCCTGGCTCCAGGGTATATTTAAAACAGCCAGCCTTGGTTCTTACCACTGGCTGTTAATTATAGCAAGCTCAGTTATACCGGTTCTGATCATTAATTTTATAAATGAGATCATTTATAAGAAAAGAAAAGCTGATAATAATAGCTGATTATATGCAACTCTATTTTTTTTTGTAATAATCCCACCTTTTTATAAGGTAACCTTTCATTCTTTCAAATACTCCTGCATTTCCTTCCATAACAGCATCTGCTATTTCATCATCAAAATATTCGGCTTCTTTTACAAATGAGGCAGCCCTGATGTAATAAAGAGGGACCATCGATTCCAGGATTAACTCTTTTTCTTTTTGTTTTGAAAAATTATATGCGCATGCATAATCATAGACAATTTTTGCCCAGAGCTGCACTGAAATAACCAGTTCATTATTTTTTGGCTTGCTAAAAAAAACTAAAAATTCATTATATGTTTTTTTACTAAAAACTGCTTTCCATATATCTTTATATTTCTCATAACCTTCATAGAATTTTCTAAGCATTTCATTTAAGTCTATTTTTATTCTTTCTGCCTCAAAGAATTTAAAATCACCAAATATGAAGCCTTGATTGCTTTTTAGAACATTCCTCCACCTGAATTCATAGTAATTCATAAGATCAAACATGGTGCCGGTAACTTGAAGAAACATAGGGGACAGATCTTTTCCGGGATCTTTTGCATCATGTTCTTTTACCCCTAATACTGTCTGGCATACTCTAAATCCCTCATTAATTGCAATTGTTGTCATCCATATATCTATCCCAAATTTTGTTATATATGGATAACTGTTCCAATATTTTTGCTGTAAGAAAATCTGAAGCGCTCCATTTGAAAATGCAAAATCACCACCTATTGGCTGTCTGAGTCTTAAGCCGTATAGCGCCCTGGTAGTGGGGTATACAAGAGCATTTGTGATTGTGGCATCATGCTTGTCTCTTGTATAATATGGAGTTACATAACCATAACCAAGACGTAGTACCGGATTTACAAGAGCATTACACCATTCAGGTATTATGCTCTTGTTGTCAGAATCAGAAACAACTATAACTTTAGCTTCAAGTCTCTTTGCAACTTCAAAAATAGTCCTGAAAGCACTGCCTTTGCCGGATGGGCCTTTGTACTCCGTAGTTATAATCTCTATTCCTCTGGTTTTTCGGATTTCTTCAACTATGTCTCTTGTGCCATCAGTGGACCCGCCATCTGAATTAATTATAAGGCTTTTAAAATGAGGAAAATATTGCTTAAGACCATTTGCAAAGTTGCTTACAACATTACCTATCGTGTTTGCATTATTAAAACTTGGTATACCAACAATAATATCTACACTCTTTAATCTGCTTATTGTTTTTAGAACTTTATCTTCAAGAAGCTCTTCGTTTTTTTCAAACATAGTAATCACATCCTATAAAAAACTAAAGTTTCCACATAGCCAATGGTTAATGTTTATTAAAAGACTATGATTAAATGAAATTGACAGATTAAAATATTTTTCCTCAAGCATATCTTGAATTATACTTTCTTTTCATGTATTCTTCTATCTCAATCATCGGAGGTCTTTGTTTCTCTTCAAGTTTTATTTGCGAAATAAAGTATTCTTTTTTAAAATAATCAATCTGACTAAATATTTTGTTTAGTTCTTTTACAATTATTATCTTATTATAATGCTGGAGCTTCTCTAAAACTGCCTGCAGGATCCCAAAAGCCATTTTTGAAAGAGCAGAGAGTGGCTGGTTCTTATGTATTCTTCTAATTACATTTACCTGGCCAATTTTATCAAGTCCGAATTTTTCATAAACATCAATTAGCATTCCCGTTTCTACGCCATAACCGGTAAAAAACGGGATTTGCTCAAGAATTTCCCGCCTTGCAGCGTACTCTCCTGCAAGCGGCTGCAGAATTCTACTGAGTTCAGGATAAAAAAGATTTAGAATCGGTCTTACCAGTATCTCTGTAACTCTTCCACCTTCACTTTTCATATAACTGCCATCGATTTCTAGCGGTCTTCTATAGAAAGCTTTAACTAAAAGAATTTCATCATACATAATAAGTGGACCCAGGATTCCATATATGATTTTTGAATGAAAATTTTTGATGTCTGAATCACACCAGGAAATTATATCACCATTTAAAACATGGAGACTTTTCCATAAAGCTTCACCTTTACCCTGATTTGTCCCGTATTTTTTTAATATATCCTTATGCCTGATAATCTTAAATCCAATTGATTTAACTATTTCCAAAGTTGAATCAGTTGAGCCTGAATCGATAACTATAACTTCATCCAGAAGACCTTCCTGATATAATTCTTTTTTTATAGTTCTTAATATATATTCTATTGTCTGTGATTCGTTCAATGTCGGAAGGCAAAGACTTATTTTTAGATTTTTCTTGTTTTTTATTTTTACTAATTGCCTGACATCAAATTGCAAATAATGGAAAGTATTTTTTTGATACCATTCATCAATATTCATACTATTTATCCCCTTTCCATATTTGCTATGATTTTTCCGGTTTTAATTTAAGAAAGCTTTTAATTTTTTAACCAGAAATTCAGATGAGTAAAACTTTTTAGCTATTTCATAGTTTATATTTGTTATTTTTCCCCTGTATTTTTTATCTGATAATATTTTTAGAACTTTTTTAACACAATCTTCATTCACTACTTTATCAATGACAATAAATTTAAAGCCTTTTTCAAGTATATCCTTTAGAACCGGATAATTATTTACAAAAAGAGGTTTTTTAAATGCTGCCGCTTCTATTACCGGATTGCCAAAACCTTCAATGTCGCTGGGTAATGTTACAAGATCACATGCACTATAAAGCTCATATATATCAAATTTTTTAAAGAACTTTTTTACCCTTATCATTTTATTTCCAAACTGATAATTATTCCTTAAGATTAGATTTATGTTTTTTTTGGCCGCTATCTCAATTATTTTATTAAAATAATCCATTTCTTGCTTCTCCGGACTACCACTTATAAAAAGAAATACTTTTCTATTGATTTTTTTAGATAATTTCTCGACAAGGTATATGCTTCTTTCAATATTTTTCCTTCCTATAATACGTGTGGGCTGCAGAAATAAAAGATCTCTTCTGTCTATTCCCAAAAAATCCCTTGCTTTCTTTATAGAACTGGCACAATTATATTTTGGGTTATCAAGTATCTTAAAATTAAAAATGTTTGGAATATACTCTGCCTTAATTTTTTTCCTTTCAAATAGTGCTTCTTTTGCCTGGCTGTTTATTACCACATGTTTAATCAAGTTTATATCAGGAGGGAAATATTTCTCTAAAATAGCGCTAATATTATTATTTAAAAATTCATCTCTTTCCCAGTAAAAATCATGGTGGCGGGTAATTGTCTTAATACCGTGCTCGGAAATTATATCATTTAAAGCAATACCAAGTGGTATATTTAGGGGAATTGAAAGCGCATTTTCAATACTGAAATATTTAATATTGTCTTCTGCCAGTATTTGATTAAATTTTTTCTTTATAGCATTTTTTATTACTTCTATTCTATCAATCAGGTTAAATGATTTGTAAGAATCTTTAAATTTTTCCAAATTAAAGGCATAATTCTTGATCTTAGAAATTTCAGGGTGATAGAAATCCATTTCTTCTATCAAATAATATTTTTTTATGTTATCAGTTTTAGCAAAGTCTCCTGCAATATAAATTGGTAAAAGTCCCAGTGAAAGAAAAGTTTCAGCCCATTTATCTGCCTCTATGGATACCCCGTCTCTTCCGCCAAGTCTTGTAGATATAATTGCTATTTTATCCATTGTATACATCCCTCAAAATAGTTCAGTTTAACCATAATCTATTTTACAATCAGGGCAATACTTCAAAACCCTGTTCCTTAAAATGACTATCAAATGTGAAAACTTTTTTAAGCCCCAAATACCTAATTATTTCAAAACTGGTACAGTCAATAAAACTGATATTTTTTCGGTGGGCAGTTAACAAACTGCTAATAGCTATATTATGAATTCTTTCATCCACCCAATGAATATTTATAATTGGAATTATATCATCCTGGAATGCCCTAACTGCATCTAGACCTAACCTGTTCTGGACCAATACTATAGTTTCAATTATTATATAATTAGAACTATGAAATACTTCTTTGCTGCCTATTAACTTTAAAAAAGTATTTTTAGATTCTTTATGAAATTCATCCCCGGAATCTAAGATTGCAAAAAAAGCACTTGTGTCTATATATACTCATTTCTTAAAGTCTTCAGCTAAATATTTATCATGTTTAATTGAAAT
>JAUWQC010000214.1 GCA_030611285.1 bacterium
GAAAGACTCTGGAGGACAATAGTTTTAAACCCTCATACACATCAAGCGCTGTTTTTAGATCATTACAGAATGCAAATACAGTGGGGCCGCTCCCGGTCATCTGGACAGCAATGGCTCCCAGCTCAGACGCTTTTTCTTTTACCACAAGTATCTCTTTATCTTCAATTACCACTACGTCTTCCAGATCATTTCTTAGCTTATCAAAGAAACTGCCAAATTTTCTTTTAACTATATTATTTACCAGTTCCTTATGTATCGATTTCTTTTCTACACCTATTAAATCAAACTTTCCATATACATCTCTTGACAGGAACTTTCCTCCATTGGTAGCAAGTATAATCCAGTAAAAAGGTAGATGGGGCAACTCGGAGAGCTTTTCTCCCCTGCCTTCTGCAAGAATGGTCCCTCCTTTTAGACAGAAAGGAACATCTGATCCTACTTCACTTGCCAGATTGATTATATCAGTCACTTTTATATTTAAATTGAATAGCTTATCCAATGCAATCAGAGTTGCTGCCGCATTTGTGCTGCCTCCGGCAAGACCTGCGCATACTGGAATATGCTTTTCTATATTAATTCTTATGGAATATTTATCTCTCAGATTATAATTATCCAGAATAAGTGCTGCTGCTTTATGGACTAAATTTTTTTCATCAAGCGGGATATCTTCATTATTGCAGGTAATATAAATTCCATTTTTATTTTCAGACCTATGATTATTCTTTCTTTTTAAAATTTCAAAAGTAAGTTCATCAGAAAGGCCTACGCTCTGCATTATTGATTTTATCTCGTGATAGCCATCATCCCTGCCATTTTTTGTAACATTCAGGTAAAGGTTTATTTTTCCTGAAGCTCTAAGCTTTAAAATATTTTTCGTTTCCATTTTGCTATATGATAACATAAATGCTCGATATTAGGTATTAAGCTTTTTATACAAGGAAATATAATCTTTCAAGTAAAGCTCTTCTGCCCTTACGTCCCTATTTTTCCCAATTTCGGATAGCAATTTTATAACTAATTCCAATTTATGGCAATATCTGGTATTGCTTTGAGACAGTGAATTTACAAGCTTTTTCCTCCTGTGCAAAAAACAGCCATTTACAAAATCAAAGAAATCTCCGGTTTTAAAATTCTTCTCCATCAAAGCTTTATTATCCTTTCTGCTTGCTTCTACAACTACTGAATCGACAAAAGGTTTGGGCAGGAAGCAATTCCGTGAAATCTGGAAGCAAAAATTAAAATCTGCAAGAAAATTGGATTTTACAGTGTAAGAGCTGTAATTTTTATCTCCCACTGAAGCAATTAATCTTTCAGCTATATCCTTCTGTATGGTTATAAATAATTTTTTTATATCTTCCGCTTCTATAAGAATTTTTAATATTAGAGGTGCTGCAATACTATAGGGAGGATTTGAAATTACTTTATTTATTTTATGCTTACCGGCAATATCAGTATAATTAAGTTTTAAAGCATCAGCTTGTATTAATTGTATTTTTTTCCCAAGACTTTCCTTGAAGATATCCTTAAATGCTTCAATCAGCAGGTTATCTATCTCAATACAAACCACCCTTTTTATCCTGGGAAGTAAAATTTCCGTAAGGCTGCCAATTCCGCTTCCAACCTCAAGAATTACATCATCAGCATTAACATTTGCATATGAAATTATTTTTTTGGTACTGTTGGTATCAATTAAAAAGTTTTGTCCTAAACTTTTTTTAAGCCTTATTCCATACCTACTTAAAATTTGAGCTGTCTTTCCAGGAGAGCTAATATAAGAATGCATTTTTATTTAAAATAGTTAGCATTAATTTATAGAAAAGAATCTTTCCGCATTTTTTGAAGTAATATCCGCAACTTCCTCAACACTTAAATTTTTGATTTCTGCAATTTTTTCAGCAACATATCTCACATATCCGGGATAATTTTCTTTTCCTCTCTTCGCCTGCGGGGCCAGAAAAGGGGCGTCGGTCTCTATAAATAGACGTTCAATAGGAACCTTTTCCACAGCCTTTAATACACCCCTGGCGTTAGGGAAGGTGATCACACCGGTAAAAGAAATATACAGCCCCAAATCCAAGCACTGCATGGCAAAATTAGCATCTCCGGAAAAACAGTGGACAACAGCCCTGAAATTTTTTTGGTCAACATATTTCTTTACAACTTCCAGTGTTTGCTTATGCGCATCT
This sequence comes from bacterium, assembly GCA_030611285.1. Lineage (GTDB taxonomy): Bacteria > Actinomycetota > Humimicrobiia > Humimicrobiales > Humimicrobiaceae > Hydromicrobium. The sequence goes on from JAUWQC010000214.1 coordinate 2,187, forward strand.
CTATCATGGATTATTACCGGTATATCATATTTTATGGCCAATTCTATATGAGACACAAAGGCTCTTTCCATATCCACCCTGGGACTAAGATTTCTATAAAAATCAAAACCTGTCTCACCTACTGCCACCACTTTTTTGTATCTTTC
>JAUWQC010000170.1 GCA_030611285.1 bacterium
AAAACCATTCTTCGCCTTAATTAAAAAATCCACCACAAAAGGGATGATAATAATAACTCCCGCGGTTTCATAATTTCCCACAATTACCGCACACGCTATAACTGCTCCGATAGTTAAAGTCCCTACATCCCCCACCAATATTTTAGCCGGATACCAATTATAATGTAGCGCTGCCACTAATGCCCCTAATGCTGCCATCAAAATTACCAAAGAAGTAGTTATCCCATTTAAATAAGCAATAACAGCCAGCGCCCCAACTGCCATTACTCCCATCCCTACTTCCAAACCATTAAAACCTGCCAGCATGTTAACTGCATTTGCTGCTCCGGTAATCCCCAAAGGAACTAAAATCAGAGGATAAAAGATACCAAATTCTACCAAACCCACAAAAGGAATCCTCATCATACTATATCCTTCTTTAATGGCCATTAAAGGCAAAGCCGCAAATACCGGCATAATCGCCTTAATCCACTGCCGCATTGAAATCAAGTCATCAAAGACCCCAATTATTACCACAATCAATACAGTAGATAAGACAGCCAGAATCGAGGTTAAACTGACCGAAAGGAATAAATCAAAAAAAGTCCTTAAAAAAATAGCAAAAACTATTCCTACTCCAAAGCCAGCCGCTATCACCAATCCACCCATCTCGGGAATCTCTTCCTCTTTCTCACTATTCATATTCTTCCCTACAATCCCTGCCTTCTTCAACCGAGGAATAACTATAGGAAATCCCGCAAAACAAGCAATAAATGATACTATAAAAATCAAAAATACCATATATTCTCCCTTCTGCTCTTCCGGATTTATAAAACTATCTTACCAAAAATATTTTAACTCGCATTACCCTATTTCTATAAATTTACCATATCATTATTTTATTATCACGTTTCTATATATTACGACAAAACTATTCCAAAACCCTTCTTTTTTCAAAAATAATTTTCTATTTGTCATGCCAATAAAAAAAATAGAGCAAGATACTTTTTATTATAAAAGAGTTTATTGCTTTATTTTCCCATTTCTAACTAATCTTTCAACACTTCTTCGATCACTTCAATATATTTCTTAGTAGCTATTTTTCTATCAAAATTTTTCTCAAAATATCTTCTGCCACTCAACCCGTCTTCCCGGCATTTATCCCTATCATTATAATATTTTATTATGCTATCCTCTAAATCCTGATAATCCCCGATCTTCACCACTTCTCCGCACTTTCCTTCTCTTATAATCTCAACAATTTCACTCTCTCCTCCCACTACCGCAATTACCGGCCTTCCACTGGCTAAAATTCCATATATCTTACTGGGAACTACCATCCCCTCAAAGCCTTTTTCTAAGGTTACCAAGGAAACATCCGCTGCCCCCAAACTATGAGTTAGCATCTCTCGAGGTTGATAAGGGAAAAATAAAATATTATTTAAACCTCTCTCTTCGGCCTTTTTTCTGATATATTCTTTTTTAATCCCTTCTCCTATAAAAACAAAAACAATATCTTTATATCCCTTATTTTGTATATCTTCCGCTGCCGAAATTATAGTATCAAATTCATGAAGGTACCCTATATTACCAGAATATAATACAACAAACTTACCTTCCAGACCCCATTCTTTTTTTAAATAATTATCTTCTGCACCTGCACCCACCACACCTACAACTTTTAATTTCTCTCCGTCAGCCCAATTATGTATGGTGACAACGTGGTCATCTTCCCTTTCCACATCCTTTAATACTTCTTCCTTTATCTTTCGTTCCATACATTCTCCTACCACTATTACCTTATCCATCTTCCTGATAATATATTTAGATAAAGTCTTTAAAACAAAAATAAATAGCCTATTCCTTAACTTCCCTAATTCTACTGCTAAGTCAGGAAATAAATCCTGAACATTATAAATTACCTTACATTTTTTAAATATTTTTAGTATTAAACCATGAAAAGAAATAAAGGGAGGATTAGATAAGACTAATACTAAATCCGGTCTTTTGGAAAATATTATATGGAAGAAAATCGATAAATGAAAAGTCAAATAATTTATGACTCTACCGGCCATATTATATTTACTCAAAGTGGTATTTTTAAGGCGAACTATTTCTATTCCCTGGTAATTTTCTCTTCTGGGAATATTTATTTTTTTCTGAAATAGTTCTGTGGGATTTCCGGTAATTACCTTAACCTGGTAACCGGCTTTTACTAAATCCTCACATAAATCTAATAACAATTGTCCTGTAGCAGCTACTTCGGGATAAAAATGCTGTTCGATAACTAATATTTTTCTCTTCAATTAATATTTTTCATCCTTTCAAAATCGCTCTCTATTCTCCCTATACCACTCAATCGTCTTCTTCGTCCCTTTTTCAAAATCCATCTTGGCCTTAAAGTCAAATTCCCGCTCTGCCTTACTCGTATCCAACTTCCTTCTGGGTTGTCCATCAGGTTTACTGGTATCCCATTTAATCTTTCCTTTAAATCCTACCAGCCTGGAAATTAATTCAGCTAAGTCTTTGATAGATATCTCTAAGTCAGTGCCCAAGTTTACCGGGTCACTCTTATTGTATTTTTCAGTAGCTAGCAATATCCCCTCTGCCGCATCTTCCACATATAAAAAACCTCTGGTTGGTTTACCGGTCCCCCAACAAACTACTTCTTCCTCGCTTCTATCTTTTGCCTCCATAAATTTCCTTATCAAAGCCGGAATAACATGGGAACTCTTAGGGTTAAAATTATCTCTCGGCCCATATAAATTCAAAGGCAATAAAAAGATAGAGTTAAAACCATATTGTATCCTATAAGCTTGAGACTGAACTAACATCATTTTCTTAGCCAGCCCATAAGGGGCATTGGTCTCCTCAGGATAACCATTCCACAAATCCCCTTCCTTAAAAGGAACGGGAGTAAACTTGGGATATGCGCAGATAGTGCCTAAGGCTACAAACTTACCCACTTTATATTGCCTGGCATATTCCATTAACATTGCCCCCATCACCAGATTATCATAGAAAAACTTACCCGGATTTTCCCGGTTAGCTCCAATCCCTCCTACTACTGCCGCTAAATGAATCACAATATCAGC
>JAUWQC010000029.1 GCA_030611285.1 bacterium
TATTAGATACAACGGAAGGAATAAAATTATACCATGATGTTGCAATTCCAACAAGAAAAGAAGTCGGGATTATTGATACTCATACCCATCATAATTTAAGGCAGATTGTGGAAAATAAGCCTTTTCCCAATGTTTGGAGAGCCGAAGTTCTTGAAACAAGGGAAGAATATAAGAATTGTGACCATTATATTATTCAATTGGCAGCAAAGCTCCCCGGTTTCTCTCAGGCTTTAGCCAGGGATCCTCAAATTTCAGATTATGATAAATGGGTAGCCTTATCTAAAGTTTTTCCCAATCTTGAAGGAAATCATGTCCATCAATGGATGCATTTAGATTTGAGAAGAATGTTTGGTATCAAGGAATTGTTAAGTGCTAAAACCGCAGATAAAGTATGGAAAAAAGCAAATGATCGTTTAAAACAAAATGATATGTTGCCCCAGGCTATATTAAAGAAAATCAGGGCAAAAATTATTTTCACTACTGATGACCCTGCAGATGATTTAATCTATCACAAAATGGCTAATAACATAGAAGGAATCACTTTTTTACCTACTTTTCGACCGGATGCCTATTGTAATATTTTTGATGATAAGTGGAAATCGAACGTTGAAAAAATCTGTCAATTAACCGGGCAAGAAACAACTCTTAAAGGTCTTGTGGAAGCTTTAAGAATAAGACATACTTATTTTAACAAAATGGGAGCAAAGGCAAGTGACCATGGTTTGTTGGAACCTTATGGTTTAAAAATCAGTCAAAAAAGAGCAGAACAAATTTTCCAACAAGCTTATAATAAAGAAGAGAAATTTAATCTCAAATCTAATGAAACAAAAGAATTTATTTCTTATATGATGCATCAATTCTGTGCTATGAATCAAGAAAAAGGTATGGTTATTCAAATCCATTATGGAGCAATCAGAAATGCTAATGAATATTTATTTAAAAATTGGGGAAATGATGTAGGAGGTGATATTTCAGCTGAAAATATAAATATTATTGAAAACTTGCAACCTTTGTTAGTAAGATTTTTTAGTGGGGAAAATGATAATCAAGGTCATTTAATTTTATATCCTATGAACCAAATATTTGCTCACTCAAACATAATGCTGGAGAGGGCATTCTCTCATGTTCACTCTGGTTTCCCTTGGTGGCATAATGATAGTCCTTACATAATGGAACAATATCTGCTTCATACTGCCGGATCTTCCCTCCTTACTTCAAGTGGTGGTCCAGTCTGTGATGGAAGGAAAATTTTATCGGAGGGAAGTAGATTCGAAGTCTTTGATAGAATAATATGTAGAATAATGGGAAAGCTAATTTCAGAGGGGCAGATGTCCTATAATGGTGGAGTGGAGTTGGTAAAGGCTTTGATGTATAAAAATCAGGTAAGAATTTTCAACTTGGAAGAAGAAGTCAATAATTAAATTATTTTATTTTGGAGTGCCCCTCCTACCACTAGACACTTTTCTGAAAGTTACTAGAACTAAAAAACAATATTCTTAAAATATTATAGGATAAAAGGTAGGTGGAGGTGAAGAATAAAATAGAGGTACTCTAAAAGCCTTGCAAGACAAGAGTTTCAGAGTTTTCTGAAAGGCACGAAATCTTTAAATTAATGGGAGGTGATATTAATATGATGGAGTAATGTTTATACAGAACTATATTATCTTGTTTCTTGATGTGACTGGGCAAATAAAAATAAAAGGAGGAATTTTAGCGATGTTTAAAAATAATTTATTACTTTTCACATTATTATTTTTAGGGATTATTATAAGTCCTGTTTTTGCCGCCGAAGAACAGGTTACTGTAGAATTAATGTGGGAATCCGGTGAAACTCAGGGTTATGAACGTGATGTACTGAATAGTCTAATTGAGGATTTTGAAGAAGAACATCCTGGTATTAAAATAAAAAATAATCCCTTTGTTGGTTCGTCAGAAAACTATCAAGCAAAATTACTAACTAGACTGAGTGCCGAGGCTGGACCGGATATGTATTCCGTAGGTGATAATACACTCTTCCGTTACGCTAAAGCTGGAATGGCTGAGCCGGTACCTGAACAACTTGCTAACAGTTTAAAAAATGATTTTACGGAAACTCTCAGAGATGGTATGGTAAGTGGTTTAAGCTGGGAGGGCCAACTTTATGGAGTACCATGGAATGCAGATTACGTTTCACTTTGGTATAACAAAGATATGTTTAAAGAAGCAGGATTAACCAAGCTCCCATCTAATCTTGAAGAATTAAGGGAATATGCTATTAAGCTAACAAAACGCGAAAATGGTCGTGTGGTAAGAAGTGGTATTAGTCTAAGGTCCCATACAGGTGGTGCTGGGCAGACAGATAAGTGGATTAACTTTTTAACTGCTATGGGTGGGGAATTATTTAACAAAGAAATGACCGAGACTGTTATTAATAACAAAGCAGGAGTTAAAGCTCTGGAATATTTTGTAGACCTCATCTATGAAGATAAAGTTGATGCAGTTGACCTTCAGCCGCGTGATAGCGACGGATTTGCTCAGAAAAAAACAGCAATGTTTGGGAGAGGTCCCTGGGTTTTGGCTTTCTTAAAAGATGCAGCTCCTGATTTGAATTATGGTGTTGCTCCATTCCCTGGGAAGTCGATTCCCTTTATAGACGCTCTCTGTGTAAGTGACAAGAGTAAAGAAAAGGAAGCTGCCTGGACATTTTTAGAGTGGCTAATGAAACCTGAAGTATTTGCCCGCTGGCAGAAAGAAATAGGAAGTATTCCGTTATTACAATCAATTGCTGATATGCCATATTTCCAGAATAATGAAATTCTCTCTGGATTTGCAATGCAGCCCCTCTGGGATGTGCCACAGCATGAAAAACTTTATGAGATCAAGATAATTCTGGGTGATTATTTAGAAAAAGCCTGTTATAAAAAGCTAACACCACAGGAAGCACTTGATCAGGCAGCAAAAGAGATCAGCAAGATTTTACAGGAAGATTAAAGTATAGTATAACAACTAATATAAGTAGTAGGGGGGGCAGGAATCTTTAGATTTCTGCCCCCCCTACTACTTAAAGGTTGGTTTAAAGATGAAAAAAATAAAGTTAAATACCTTGGAAAATCGTCATAAAATAAATGGTATGATTATGATACTACCTGCCTTTATCTATTTTATTGTTTTTGTATATTATCCGGTTGCACATTTGTTTAAATTAAGCTTTTTTAAATATGACTTTTTTAAGCCTCATCCGGAATTTATCGGGTTACAAAACTATATAAAACTAATGACAGATGCAGATTTTTTAAATGGCTTGGGTAACACGGCTTATTTTGCTTTATTTATGATAATATTTTCAGTTGGAATTTCATTTTTTCTAGCAATAATGATTGATAAAAGTAAGGTTTTAAATAATTTTTACAAGATTGTATACTTTATGCCCTATATTACACCGATGGTAGCAGTAGTTTTGATATGGGGATGGTTATTTCAACCGGGAGAAGCGGGGCTAATTAATTATTTTCTTTCCTTTTTTGGTATAGCCCCTCAGTCCTGGTTGTATAATACTAGATTAGCAATGCCTTCTTTGATAGTAATATGTGTGTGGCAGGGGTTAGGTTACAGAACTATTATATTTATTGCTGGATTAAAGGCGATTCCTCAACAATATTATGAAGCGGCAGGGATTGATGGTGCTAATGCCTGGCAAAAGATAAAATATATTACCTTTCCCTGTTTAAAGCCAGTTTTTCAATTTGTTTTAATTATAACCACTATGGAGGCATTTAAAATCTTTATTCCCATGTATGTATTAACCCAAGGGGGACCTGTTGGAACGACTAAAACTATGGTCTATAACATTTATAAACAAGCATTTCAGTTTCAAAAATGGGGATATGCTGCTGTTCAGGTAGTTGTATTGTTTATATTATTATTAAGTTTAGCTTTACTTCAAAGACGGTTAACGAAATAAAAATCAAATTTCTGGATGGTGTTTTTAAGATGAGGCAGAGGAAATTTTTAAAATTTATTTTAGGTAGGTTAAAGGATGTTATTTTGCTCCTGGGTGCAGTAATAATGATATTGCCTTTTTTTTGGGTGATATCAACTTCTTTTAAAACACAGAAGGAGGCGATTGCTGTACCACCTACATTTATTCCTGAGAATCCCATACTATCAAATTTTACACAGGTATTGGGAGAATCATTTATTTTAAGATATTTTTTAAATAGTATTATTGTTAGTGGGACTGTAGTAATAGTCGCACTGTTTTTTTGTTCACTTACAGGTTATGCCCTGGCTAAATTCGATTTTCCCGGTTCTAAATTATTTTTCTTAATGGTTTTGGGTAAATTAATGATTCCGGTTGAGGCATTGATTATTCCCCTCTATTTACTTATTTTAAAACTGGGCTGGAGTGATAATTTGATAGCATTAATTGTACCGACAGAAATGATTAGTGCCTTTGGAATATTTATGATGAGACAATTTATTACCAATTTTCCAGATTCAATCATTGAATCTGCTAGATTGGATGGCTGTGGCGATTTTGGGATTTTTTGGAAGATAATTTTACCTAATATGAAACCTGCCATGTTTACTTTAGGAATACTTCTCTTTGTTTGGAGCTGGTCAATGTTTTTATGGCCCTTAATAGTAATTGATTCTCCTGAAAAAATGACTATCCAGATTGGTCTGGAAAGATTCTCAAACCAGTATTTTACCCAGTATGGACCAAAAATGGCAGGTGTTTTGTTGTCATTATTACCTGTTTTAATCGTGTTTTTAATATTCCAGCGTAGAGTTCTTGAGAGTGTTACTCTGTCGGGTTTGAAAGAATAAGGGGGTTAAACATTGAAAGAAATATTATTTAAGAAGAAAAATGTGGTTGTTGTGCAAGAGAAAGAGACCCCGCCACTTGATAAAGAACATGTACGTGTTAAACATCTTTATTCTCTAGTATCAGCTGGAACTGAATGCTTAATACTACAAGGCTGGCTGGGAAAAGTAAATAATAAACAGGTAGGATATTCAGGCGTAGGTCAAGTAATTGGCGGTACAGAAGGTACAAGATTTAATATAGGAGATTTTGTTTTTACCCGTCAGCGGCATGCAGATATTGTAGATGTTCCTAAAGATATTGCTGAAAAACAATTTGTCCCTGTCAATAAAGAATGGGCGAAACAGACAACTTTCCTGGAATTAGGCAAAGTGGCTATGCATGGGCTTCACAGAGTTAATATAGTAATTGGAGATTGGGTTGTAGTATTTGGCTTGGGGATTGTGGGTAATTTATCTGCCCAGCTTGCTAGCATGGCTGCGGGCGGGAAGGTCATCGGTATAGAACCAATTTCCAGCAGAAGAAAGATTGCAGAGGAAATGGGAATTAAGACCTTGGATCCGACTCGGAACGACTTTGTTTCCAAGGTTAAGGAAATAACTGGTGGTGCGGATATAATTCTCGAAACTTCTGGTAGTCCTCAGGCATTAAACCAGGCAATGGAAATTGCAGCTCCTCGCGGGCAAATTTCAGTAATAGCCGGCCATTATGGTAAACGTGAACTGGATATGAAGACTGATTTTCAAAATAAAGAGCTCTCCTTGATCGGAGCCAGAAGATTAGAAATAACAGAGAAATCCATGGCTGACCGATGGACGATTATGGAATGTAAAAAAGAATTATACCGTATGATTGAAAAAGGAGATGTTCAAGTTGATCCTTTAATTACTCATTGTGTAAATCCGGACAAGGCGCCTGAGGTTTATAAGAAGCTAATAGAAAAAGATGAAGCCATGCTCGGAGTGATATTTAACTGGGAAAGGGGAGAATAGAGGTGGGACAAAGAATATTACTTGTAGGCCCAGGATCCATCAGTAAAAAGTATATGGAGGTTATTTCTTCTCTAGAAGACATTACTACTGTTGGTGTTGTTGGAAGAAGGGCGCAAATGACAAAGGACTATGCTGATGAATATAATATTCCTCATTATGGTACCAACATTAAAGATGTGGCAAATAGGGCGAAACCTACTATGGCTTTAATAACTACTCCAAATGCCACTCATTATGAAGGTGTAATTGAATCTGCCAGATTAGGATTAGATGTTCTATGTGAAAAACCGCTGCATATTCAAACAGAAAAACAGGAAAAAATGATTAGAATATGTAAAGAGAATGGTGTTAAACTGGGAGTAGGTTTTTCCTACAGACTATTGAAAGTTATGCAGTATTTAAAGAATTTAATTGAATCCGGAAATTTAGGGAAAGTATTAGTAATAGATGCCCGGCTGAAGACCTGGCGGAAAAAGGAGTATTATACACAATCTTCTTGGCACGGAACATATAAAATTGACGGTGGCGGACCATTTATTCAGCAGGGAATCCATATCATTGATCTTGCTCTATGGTTGGGGAATGGATATCGAGAAGTTATTAGTGCTGAAAGATTTAATCTCTATCATTCCATTGAAGTTGAAGATCATGGATATGGTGTTGTTAGATATGGGAATGGAGCAGTAGGTATGATTGAAGTTTCCACTGTAACAAAAGGATATAACTTTAATGAAGTCGAGATTACCGGAACAAGGGGAAGTATTACTGTTAGTTTTGAAGGTATTGTTAGATGGAATATTGATGGCAGGGAAAAACCTGATATAAAAGAGGAAGATGATATAAAGAGTACGGTTTTCAAACGATTATTACTTGATTTTAAAGAAGCAATTGAACAGGATCGAGAACCTTTTATTAATGGTGAATCAGGAAAGATTGCAGTTGATTTTGTTAATGAATTATATAATAAGAGTAGAAATGTCTTAAAGGTTAGAGATGACTATGAATTATAACTTTATGAATATTGCTCATAGAGGGGCCTCGGGTTATTGTCCAGAAAATACTATGGCAGCTTTTAAATATGCCATTGAATTGGGCATAAAAAACTTAGAATGCGATGTTCGTCTTACAAATGATAACCATGTAGTTGTTATACATGATAGTACTGTAAACCGAACAACAGATGGTTCGGGTCAGGTAATTAATCATAATTTGAATCAAATCAAACAATTGGATACAGGCTCCTGGTTTGATAAAGAATTTGCTGGTGAAAGAATACCTACACTTGAGGAAGTACTATCATTCTTAGATCTTAATATTAATCTCGTAGTTGAAATTAAAGATGGGGAAAACTCTCCACAATTAATTGACAGGGTTATCAAAATTATTACCGATAGAAAGTTAATTGATAGAGTTAGAATATCTTCTTTCTCTTTAAAAGTTTTAAGGCAAGTTAAGAAATCAAATATTAAATTCATTACATCAGCCCTCTTTGAAGAACTGGACCTTGCCAAGGATCTTAATAGTATTAAGAGTTCAGGTATCAATATTATTTCCCCCCATTTTAGTATTATTGACCGGGATCTGGTAAACAAAGTACATGCTTTGGGTTACCCTGTAATAGCGTGGGGGCTAAAGCAAGCTAATGAAAAAGTAATGAAGTTTTTAGTAATGTGTGAGGTGGATGGAATGACAACTAATTATCCTGATATCCTTGAGAGGGTTTACCTAAAAAGTAAAAAAAATGATTAATCCAGGAGTGTTTTGATGTTGGATCCTTTGAAGATTATAGTCATAGGTGGTGGAAGTTATCAATGGACGGAAAAAATTTTTATTGATTACGTCCTAGAAGAGCAATTAGATGGTTCTACCTTCGTCTTACATGATATTGACCCAGAAGCACTAGATATAATGGGTAGGGTATGTGAGAAGATTGTAGACGAGACAGATTCCAGATGGGAGGTTAAAACAACACTGGACCTCGAAGAAGCCCTGGATGGTGCAGATGTAGTTATCATACAGATATCTACAGGTGGTTTTGAGACTATGCGCTCTGATATAGAAATACCGTCCAAGTTTGGTATCTATCAATCTGTTGGAGATACTGTAGGACCCGGGGGATTATCAAGGGCTTTAAGAGGTATTCCTGTAATTTTGAATATAGCTTACAAAATGGAAGATATATGTCCGGATGCCTGGTTAATCAATTTAACAAACCCCATGACTACCATAACCAGAGCTGTGAATAAATATACCGATATTAAGACTATAGGTTTGTGCCATGAAGTAAATAAAATAAGGGAATTAATTAAAGACATTTTTGACCTTGAATCTGAAAATGAAATGAGTTTTACTGTAGGGGGAGTGAATCACTTTACCTGGATAACTAATTTAAACATAAAAGGAGAAAATGGATTAGACCTGCTCCTTGAATATTATCGCAAAGGAAAATTACAATATATTACGGACTATAAAACCGAAAATCCTTTTTATAATAGATTTCTCTTAAATTTGCACTTACTAGAAATATTTGGGGCTTTACCTGCCGCTGGAGACCGTCATGTGGCAGAATTTTTCCCTTATTTTCTGCAACCTGAACAGCAAAAAAAATATGGTCTAGAATTAACAACACTTGACTATCGAATTAAGAAAAAAGATAAAAACAAAAAAAGATATCTCAAAATAATAGATGGCAAGGAAGAACTTAAATTGTTCAAATCATTGGAAGAAATTAGTGACCTGGTTATAGGTCTCTTCGGTGGAAAACCAAGATTACGTACAATGAATTTACCGAATTCAGGTCAGATAAATAATTTGCCTAATGATGCAGTGGTTGAAACAATGGCAGTTGCTTCTTATAATACAGTTAGCCCCCTTACCATTGGTCAGTTGCCCAGTAATGTCTTAAACTTAATCAGTCGTCATTTATTAAATCAAGAAAAGATTGTGGACGCAGCTTATTATGGCGATAAAAACATGGCTTTACAGGTATTGCTTAGTGATCCATTGGTAATAAATGGTCCCGATGAGGTTAAAAAAATGCTGGAAGAAATGTTAAAAGCTAATAAAAAATGGATGCCTCAATGATGAAGGCACTTTAGAATATACTCTAACGGTGGGAATAAATGCATAAGTTGCCATCTTTAACACCTCAGAAAGTTATAAAGATACTGGGAAGAAAGGGATTTGTATTGGATAGAGTTAAAGGAAGTCATCGAGCATATTACCATTCGGAAAGTAAAAAAAGAGTTATTATACCTTACCATAAGAAAGATTTACCAAAAGGTACTTTAATGGAAATTTTAAAACAAGCAGGTATTAGCAAAGATGAATTAATGTAGCATTATGGCGTTGTTATAGGAATATATAAAGGGGGACTGGCTACTTTTTAATATAAAAAATTGTTTGTCCCCCTTTATTATCCTTCTGTCATTCCCGCGCACGCGGGAATCCATCTTTCTCTGTCATTGCGAAAAAGCAAAGCGACTGAAGCAATCTCATCTTATATTCTACCTTTTCCTTCCTATATCTTTTTCTTCATTACTTATCAC
>JAUWQC010000160.1 GCA_030611285.1 bacterium
TGGTCTATTACTTGATAGATGCGCTAAGAGCGGATAAGTTAGGAATAACAGATAATCTATATGAAGAGCAGTTTAAGGAGGGTGCAGTATTTTCAAATGCTTTTTCTAATGCTGTAAGGACTGCTGATTCTTTGCCTTCGCTTTTTTCCGGCAAATATAAGTTTACTTTGGTCGAGAAAAATGAGGATGTGCCTTTCGTAAGTGATCAAGAGCTGCTTTTGGCTGAATACTTTAAGGCTAAAGGATATGTTACTGCCGCTTTTATTAACAATCCCTGGCTCGATCTTTCAAATTCTTCCCAGGGATTTGATGAGCTGTATTTTTGCTGGAATCCGGTTGAAGAGTATTCAACTTTTCCCTCAGAAAAAGGTTATGAGGGGATGAAATATGGAGATATGCATGATCTTCTCCAATCATTTGTTGAGCATAACAGGCAAAAACCGATTTTCATATTTATTCACACGATGGAGCCCCATATCCCTTATGAGACTCCCTTGAACATGAGAGCTTATTCTAGAGAAACCCAGGCCGGATTATCTGAAATGCTTTATGAAAAATTTGCAAAATCTCCTCATAAGCCTAACCTGGAAGATCCCTCTCCGGTAGAGCTGAAAGCTGTAAAAGATATTTACCGGGATGCGGTTTTGAAGGCAGATGATTTTTTCCGGGATACAATGAGTATTTTAAAAGAGGAAAATATTCTGGATAAATTGTCATTATTAATTCTTACAGCTGACCATGGTGAACGTTTTTATGAACATAGATCCTGGGTACATGGACCTCCTGATATCTATAATGAAGTTATTCGGATTCCAGTGATGATATCCGGCAAAGATATTAAGCCGGGAATCTATAGAGAGAATGTCCAGTTACTGGATATTTTCCCGACAATTGTTGATTGGATGGGGGATGATCCCTTTGAATATTTTAACGGGACTTCTCTGCTTGATTATATTGCTGATAAAGAAGATTGGCGACATAAAAGGTTGATATATTCAGATGGGACAGGGCAGAGGGTGCAGTATGCAATTATCCAGGGGAATATTAAAGTTATAATCAATGGAAACAAGGCTGAGGTATACGACCTGGCAAAGGACCCGGAAGAGAAAGATAATATTGCTTCAAATCCTCTATTTGGGGAATTGATCCAGGAAGCAAAGTCTTTTCAGAGTAGGTATAAAAGGAGTTTTGAAAAAAAGAGCAGGCAGCTTTCCGCCGAAGATATTGAACGGTTGAAAACCCTGGGCTATATAAAATAATCTAAATTTTGGACTTTATGCCTGGTTTTCCTTTTCCCTGACTCATATTGAGCCTGATCTTGGTTGGCAGGATAATTGGGGCAATGCAGGAATAAAGAATTTTACTGAGAAGATCCGGGATAAAAGCCGTCATCCAAATATGACCTTTTTGTTTGACTCGGCCAAAGTGGGATGATAGCATAATTAAATATTTGTTGAGATGTTTCTATGTTAGATTTAAAGCAAGAGAATAAAATGGGAAATTTATTTAAATCAAAATGTTATCTATGGGCAATTGTATTTATTTGGTTTGTTCTAGGAAATATTTTAGCTTGCAAACATAAAAAAAATAATCATAACTTTATTCTTGTTTCACTAGATACCACTAGGATTGATAGGCTAAGCCTTTATGGAAATGAGAGACCCGTTTCTCCTAATATAGTTGAATTAGCAAAGAAAGGATTAGTTTTTGATCAAGCAGTTACTGTTACAGAAAATACACTTATTTCCCATGCTTCTCTCTTAACTGGATTGTATCCTGCTGCTCATGGAACAACTTATGAAGAAAATGGAACTCCTTTGAATCAGGCTTACCATACTATTGCAGAAGATTTTTTATCCACTGGTCATTATCAAACGGCAGGTTTTACTGCTCATGGAACGTGGTTAAATAAGAAATTTAATATAGATCAAGGGTTTCAGGTTTTTAAAAGTGGTTTTCGGTCCGCTGATGTCGTTCTTAAAGAAGTTGAGGAATGGATGATCCAGATGCGCGATCCTACTAAACCTTATTTTCTCTTTATACATCTTTTTGATCCACATTCTGACAGGGATGGACGCCCATATCAAGCTCCAAAACCGTTTTTTGGACGATGGACCTCAAATTATAAAGGAAAATATCATAATTGGGATGAAGTAAATCCAAATGGAAGCCTTTTTTTAACTGCTAGTAACAGAGATAAAATCAGCTTGAATGATGAGGATATCAGACATATAAGGGATCAATATGATGAAGGATTAGCTTATACAGATAATCGTATTTGTCGTTTCTTAAATAAATATGTAAATTTTGAGGATACATTTGTAATAATAACTTCTGATCATGGAGAAGAGTTTAAAGAGCATGAATATATGCTGCATTCTTCCTTATATGACCAAGTTGTAAGGATTCCCTTAATAATTATTCCGCCAAATAGAATGCAAAAGAAATATAATGCCCACCGGCGAATTAAAGAGCAAGTTCGGATTGTGGATATTCGACCGACAATTTTAAGTATGGCTAGTTTGCCCGAAGCTCAGCTTTGCCAAGGAAAAAACCTTAACCCCTGGTTAATTGGTGATGTTTATGAATGCCCAGCAGGACCAGCACCTATTTATCATCTTGCTTTAAGATGGGATGGATATAAATTATATATAAAAAAATATAAGTATTATTTTTTTAATCTTAGAAAAGATCCAGAAGAAAAAGTTAATCTTATTGACCAAACTAAATTTAGTGATTGTATCAATAATATGAAAAATATTCTTTCACAATATGCCCAAGAAGATAAAAGGATACGAGAAAATATAGAATACTTAAATGAGAATAATAAACTTATTAGGACAGAGGAAGAACTGAAAAAATTGCGTAGTCTTGGATATATAAAATAAAAATACAGAAGATTAAGAACCGGGTTGCTGCTCTGGAGTGGTATCACACTATTGACTTGGGAAATGGCATTGTCACTCCCGGCCATTATAACCACCGCCCATACCTTAAATATTATGGTATTCCGGATGATTTATCTGGGAAAAATGTACTTGATATTGGGGCTGCTAGTGGCTTTTTCTCCTTTGAGATGGAGAAGCGTGGAGCAAAAGTCACAGCTACTGAGCTTAAAACCTGGATGGAGCATGATTTTGGGC
>JAUWQC010000118.1 GCA_030611285.1 bacterium
ACCCAAAAATGGTAGAGCTCAGTATTTATAATGGAATACCTCACCTTTTATCACCTATAGTAATAAATCCAAAGAGGGCTGCTTCAGCTCTGGCGTGGGTAGTAGGGGAGATGGAGAAAAGGTTTAAAGTACTGGTTGAAAGAAATTTTAAATCCCTGGAAATGTACAATTTTGAGGCAAAAAGGAATGAGAATGAGTATGAGGATTTCAAACCTTTGCCGTACATATTAGTATTTGTTGATGAATTGGCTGACCTGATGATATTATCAGCATCGGAGGTAGAAGACAGCATTTGCAGGATTGCGCAAATAGGAAGAGCAGTTGGTATTCATTTAATAATATCTACTCAGAGACCTTCGGTTAATATAATAACCGGGTTGATCAAAGCAAATATACCTTCAAGAATAGCATTTATGGTTACAGCAAATGTTGATTCCAGGGTTATCCTGGACTGTGGTGGGGCAGAAAAATTAGTTGGAAAAGGGGATATGCTATTTTTACCTTACTATTCCAATAGACCGGAAAGAATTCAAGGAGCTTTTGTAACTTCAAGGGAAATAGAGATGATTACCGGATATATAAGGAATATCAGTACACCTGAGTATAGCCTGGAAATTTCAAAAAGAATAAGCGATGAAAAAAAGAATATGCATGATGAAGATGATCTATTCTACGAGGCTTTAAGAGTAGCTGTAGATTTCGGGCATGCATCAGCTTCATTATTGCAGAGAAGGCTAAAGATAGGTTATTCAAGAGCTGCAAGAATTATCGATCAAATGGAAGATAGAGAATTGGTTAGCGCCTATGATGGTAATAAGCCCAGAGAAGTATTAATCTCAAAGGTGGATTTAATCAAGTTATTAGAAGAAAAAGAAAATTAGAAATTTTAATAAGTTTCAAATATGAATTGTTCAATAATAAGCGTAGGAACTGAACTAAATCTGGGACTGATACCGAATAAAAATTCCCAATATATAGCGGAAAGAATTACTGAGCTGGGTATAGAATGTAAATATATGTTTACTGTTGGCGATAGCCTGAGTGAAATATCTAACGTATTAAGACAAAGTTTAAAATATAGCGATTTAATAATAATAAGTGGAGGATTGGGTCCTACTGATGACGATGTTACCAGGGGTGCAGTGGCTTCAACTTTAAATTTAAAGCTAATAAGAGACAGAAGCCTTGATGATATCAGTCTGAAATTTATTAGAAAATCAAGAGATAAAAAAATTACTGAGAGATTGCTGCGTCAATCTTATATTCCCGAAAATTCTTTTCCAATTAAACCAAGATTGGGAAGCGCTTCCGGATTCAGGATAGAATTAGAAAGCCGGCAGATAATATTCTGTATTCCAGGGGTTCCGAAAGAGATGAAAAGTATGTTTGAATATGAGGTTATACCTTTCTTAGAAGATGGGAAAAGAAATAAAAGTTTAAGAGGTGATAAGTTTGAAATAAGAAAGTCTACCCTTCTAACCACTGATATTAGTGAAACAGAGATAGAAGAAAAGATTAAGGAGGTTGTCAGTGAAGCGAAGAGAATTAATGTTGAGATAGGAATCACTGCTGATCCCGGTTTAACAAAAATAATACTGGTGGCAAAATCACCGGACAGCTCAAAAGCTAATAAGAATTTAAAAAGAATTGAAGAGAAGATTACCACTAAATTGGGAAACTATTTTTATGGGAAGGATGATACTTTAATTTCTGATAACTTAAAAGAAGCTATAGCAAAAATTGGCAGCAGGTTAACTATCAGTACAGCTGAATCAGTAACCGGCGGCCTTATAAGCAGTATTATTACCGATACACCTGGAAGTTCCGGGTTTTTCCTGGGAGGTATAGTATCTTATTCGAATTATTCAAAAATTAAGTTACTTGATATAGATGAGAATATTCTGAATAAATACGGAGCTGTGAGCAGAGAAGTATGTCTGAGTATGGCAAAAAAGGTGAGGAAAATTTTTAATTCTGATTACGCATTAAGCGTGACTGGATTTGCAGGGCCGGAGGCAGAGTATAAAAGAGTAGGTCTGGTGTATTGTTGTATATTGGGACCTGATGGATATGAGAAGATATTTGAGAAAAAATTCCCGGGTAATAGATGTGAGGTCAAATTCAGGACCGCACAATTTGTACTAAATGAGCTCAGGGCAGCAATAAGTGAAAATTATTATAGGAAAGAAAGATTTAGTGGAAGAAGATAAAAATAGTCTTCATAAAAGATTATTTATAGCTGTAGATATTCCGGAATTTATAAAGGATGATATATATAATTTTACAGCAACTTTGTTGAAAGGAGAAAAACATATAAAAGTAGTATCAGCTCCAAATATTCATATAACTTTAAAATTTTTAGGGAATATAAATACAGGTAAAATAAATAAAATAGAAAAAGCTTTAAAGGAAACAGCTGATACATTTAGGAGATTTAAGTATAAAATTAATGGAAAAATAAATGCATTTCCAGGCGTAAATAATGCCAGAGTTATTTTTTTAGAGATAGGTAATGGAGGAAGGCAAATATCCGAAATTTATAATGAGTTAGAAAATAATCTTAGCAAGGTTAAAATAAGAAAAGATAAAAGAAAGTTTTTCCCCCACATTACTATTGCCAGAATAAAGAATAAAAAGAATATAGAACAACTGGTAAATAGTCATGAAATGGGTTCAGTTGACTGGTTGGATTGTTTAGAAATTACATTATTTGAAAGCCGGTTGAAACCAAAAGGAGCTGAGTATACTATTCTTGGTAAATTTAGTCTAAAATAAAAAAAACATATTTTTTTAATGTAATTTTACTATTTAAAAATATTTTTAGTATGTTAAAATAGGCTTATGGACAATTGCACATAAGATATTATTTATGTATTTATTTATTATATAATTTTTATATGAGAATTGTTTATTGGAGGGTTTAATATGGATAGGGAGAAAATTATTGAGAATACAGTATCTCAAATTGAAAGGCAGTATGGGAGCGGTTCTATAATGAAATTAGGAGATAAAAGTTCAATAATGGATATAGGGTATATATCCACCAATTCTTTGGAACTTGATATAGCATTGGGAATAGGAGGGATCCCCAGGGGAAGAGTTACTGAAATCTTTGGACCGGAAGCTTCAGGAAAAACAACCCTGGCACTGCATATTATTGCGAATGCTCAAAAAAATGGAGGCGTAGCAGCTTTTATAGATGCCGAGCACGCATTGGATCCTGCTTATGCAAGGAATGTGGGAGTTAATATTGAAGAGCTTTTACTATCTCAACCAGATAATGGTGAGCAGGCTCTGGAAATATGTGAAATTCTACTGAAAAGCGGTGCGCTGGATGTAATAGTGATAGATTCGGTTGCTGCCCTGGTACCAAAAGCAGAGTTAGAAGGTGAGATGGGGGACTCTCATATGGGACTTCAGGCAAGATTGATGTCGCAAGCTTTAAGGAAAATAAGTGGGGTGGTAAGTAAGACTAGAACTTCAGTAGTTTTTATTAACCAGCTTAGAGAGAAAATAGGAATTATATTTGGCAATCCGGAAGTAACGCCCGGAGGCAGAGCTTTAAAATTTTATGCATCGGTAAGAATAGATATTAGAAGAATTGACAGCATTAAGAGCGGAACAGATGCTGTTGGCAATAGAGTACGGGCAAGAGTAGTAAAAAATAAAGTAGCGCCTCCTTTTAAAAGTGCTGAATTTGACATAATGTATGGAAGGGGAATATCCAGGGAAGGAAGTATATTAGATGTGGGTACTGATATGGGAATTATAGATAAAAGTGGATCATGGTACTCATATAAAGATGAACGTATCGGACAGGGCAGAGAAAATGCAAAAATGTTTCTGATGCAAAATAATAAGGCAATGGAAGAAATTGAAAAAAAAGTTAAAAGTGTGCTCAGTATGGATACTGGTAAGAAAGAAAAGAAAGATAGT
>JAUWQC010000254.1 GCA_030611285.1 bacterium
TGCACTTTTCAGGTCAATCTTATTAATAACCGGAATAATCTCCAGGTTATTATTAACCGCCAGATAAACATTAGCCACGGTTTGCGCCTGTATTCCCTGGGCAGCATCAACAACAAGTATTGCCCCTTCGAAGGCAGCCCGAATTCTGGAGACTTCATAGCTGAAATCAACATGACCTGGTGTATCAATTAAATTAAAAATATACTGCCTTCCATCTGACTTACTATTATAAAGAACCCTTACTGAATGAGCCTTTATAGTAATTCCCCGCTCTCTTTCAAGTTCCATATCATCCAGGAATTGATCCATCATTTCTCTCCGGCTTACAGTCTCGGTTATTTCCAGAATTCTATCAGCCAGGGTAGATTTTCCATGATCAATATGGGCAATTATTGAAAAATTTCTAATTAGTTTGCTGTCTGTCATAATTTAATAAAATAACCTATTTTAAAAACGATTTTCTTATCATTTAAGAAAAAATATCATAAACCTCATTATAATAATTCTTCAGGGTAAATAGAATCCTGTAAACTTATGTATCCTTTCTTAATTTCTTAAATAATCCCACTACAAATTTTACCTCTTCCATTTTAAATAGAATAGTGCAGGCTATATAAATACCAGCCCCGACAACAATTGCTAAAAATAAAAGCAGGATAAGCGACCATAGATCCTGATAAGCAAAATTTTCCAGCCATTTCCACGAAAAATATAATACAATACCCATAATTGCTGCCGAAATAAAAATCTTTCCATATGATATGAATATTCTCCTGCCTCCAAAATTTCCTATTTTTTTCCTGAGTATTATAATCAGGACTACAATATTACATAACGCAACCAGAGTTGTGGACAGGGCAAGTCCACCAACATCCATAAACCTTATTAAAATCCAGTCCAGGATCAAATTAACAATAATAGAAAAACTTGCAACTTTAAGCGGAGTTTTTACATTTTTAAATGCGTAAAAGATGCGATTTAAAATCATAAGAAGTCCAAAAAATATAAGGCCAAGACTGTGAAAAATTAAAATGTATGCTACTTTTTTTGTATCCATTGGACCAAAATTATAGCGTTCAAACAGGACTTTTATTATAGGGTAGCTCAAAATTACCAGTCCTGCAGTTGCCGGTACCATCATATACCCAATTTCCCTGACCCCCAGGGAAAAGCTCTCCTTTATACCTTTAATATCATCTCCTGCCGCCTGCCGGGATATTAATGGATACAATACAGTTACAATTGCCACTGTAAATACTCCGAGTGGTATATTTGCAACTCTCCATGACAATGTCAAAGCAGTAGTATTCCCTCCTCCCAGATTTAATGCAAAAAAATTATCCACACCATTATTAAGCTGAACCGCACCTAAACTTAAGAGAATGGGAAGCATAAGTGAAAAGATTTCTTTTACTCCCTTATGCTTGAAATTGATAGCAAACCTGTACTTTAGCGGAGAGGCTTTAAGCTGGGGCAGCTGTATCACAAGATGCATAAGTGAGCCTGCCATTATCCCTACAGCTATGCTGAATATTCCCAGACGGGAAAAAAGCAAGATAACAAAAATTACGGTAATTATATTCATTACAAAAGGAGCAAGAGAAGGAACGGTAAAAATATTATGTGAATTTAATATACCGGTAACCAGACCAGATAAGGACATCAGAACAAGAGAGAATATCATAATCCGGTTCATAACCATAAATTTGAATACATCTAACTGGTTATTTGCGATTTTTGAAAGAATCGCTCCAAT
>JAUWQC010000113.1 GCA_030611285.1 bacterium
TATAAAAAGGTCCACTGCTGCCTATGAAAAATCCATAATAGAAGATTTGAAGTGGTTTGGTCTGGACTGGGATGAGTTCTACAGACAGAGTGAGAGGATTGGTATATATCAGAGATTTGCCCGGAAGCTGCTGGATGAAAATAAAGCCTACAGATGTTTCTGCACCCCAGAGAGGCTGGAAAACCTTAAAAAGAGACAGTATGCTGAAGGTATGATGTCAAAATATGATAACCAGTGCAGGGGGCTGAGCGGCGGGGAGATTGAAAAGAATTTAAAACAGGGCAAAGAATTTGCCATAAGGTTTAAAGTAGAAGATGGCAAGGAAATCAAATTTTGCGATTTAATAAGAGGGGAGATAAGCTTCAGGTCTGAAGTTATTGGAGATTTTATAATTATTAAATCTGATGGCACTCCTTCCTATAATTTTGCTGTGGTGGCAGATGACGGTGATATGAAAATTACCCATGTGTTGAGAGGTGAGGACCATATAACCAACACCGCAAGACAGATTTTATTGTTTAAAAGTCTGGGTTCCAGCCCGCCTTCTTTTGCACATCTATCAATGATTC
The DNA here is from genome assembly GCA_030611285.1 of bacterium. GTDB lineage: Bacteria > Actinomycetota > Humimicrobiia > Humimicrobiales > Humimicrobiaceae > Hydromicrobium. The sequence goes on from JAUWQC010000113.1 coordinate 570, forward strand.
TTGGGAAAGACGGTTCGAAATTAAGTAAAAGACATGGAGCTACCACTATTTCTCAGTTCAGGGAAGAAGGATATCTGGCTGAAGCTATTGGAAATTATCTTTCAACACTTTCATGGGCTCCAAGGGATGGTGAGGAAATATTTGGTATCAGGGATATTGTGGGTAAATTTAAGATACCTGATATATCAAAAAGTCCGGCTATCTTTGATGTGGATAAGTTAAAATGGATGAATGGTATTTATATCAGAAGAAAATCTACTGAAGAGCTGGCCAGGTTATGTACCCCTTATTTAATCAAGGAGAAGATAATAGATAAAAAAGATCTGGGAAATGAAAAGATTACCGGTAAAATTTTAAAAGGTGCCAGTGCATTCCGGGATAACCTGAAAGTTTTAAATGAATTTCCTCAATATATAGAGGATTTTTTTAGAGAAAAAATTGCAGGTTACAGCAAAGAGGCAGTTGAAATTTTAACCCTGGATACATCTATAGTAGTTCTGCAGGATTTCCTGGGAAGGCTTGAAAGCGAACTTAAATCTTTTGACAATAATAAGGATATAGATTTTAATGAAGAGAAGAGTAAAAACCTTATCAATATGATAGGGGAAAGCTTAAAAGAGTTAAAAATAAAAGGTAAATTTTTATATATGCCTATAAGAGCATCTATTACCGGAAAAACTCATGGTCCGGAACTGCACAGAGTTATCTCTATATTGGGCCCGGAAAATTGTATACAAAGGGTCAATCAGACCTTAGAATATATAAAAAATAATAAAAAATAAATTATGACCGATTGGTTGAGTTATGGGACTGATAGCTGAATTAAAAGACCTTGTAAAATCTGCAAAAGAGAGAGATCCTGCTGCAGTAAGCACTCTTGAAATTTTGTTTACTTATTCCGGGGTGCATGCGGTTATAAATCATAGAATTGCTCACTGGCTTTGCAAGCGGAGAGTACTTTTTATTCCTCGCTGGATATCTCAGTTCAGCAAATTTCTTACCGGGATTGAGATTCATCCTGGAGCAAAAATTGGCAGGAGGTTCTTTATAGACCATGGTATGGGAGTAGTAATAGGAGAAACTTCAGAAATTGGTGACAATGTTACCTTATATCAGGGAGTAACCCTGGGTGGAACCGGAAAAGAAAAAGGAAAGCGCCACCCTACAATTGGAAATAATGTGGTTATATCCGCAGGAGCAAAAGTACTGGGTTCGATTGAAATTGGAAATGATGTAATTATCGGAGCAGGAGCGGTAGTTATAAATTCTGTCCCTGACAGGTGCACAGTGGTAGGTGTCCCGGGAAGGATTGTAAGAGTTGGAGGGGAAAAGGTACTTTCAGATGAGTTTCACAGAATGAATTTACCCGACCCTGTAAGCGAGATTTTAAGTGACTGCTGCGCCAGGATAGATTTTCTGGAAAAGGAATTAAAAAAGATTAAAAAAGAAAAAAAGTAATGTCTGCAGCGGGATAATCCCGTCCGCACCGGTTTTAAATAATTAAAATCAATGGTAATCTGTATGCCAGGAGGATACTGGTGAGTTTAAAGGTATATAATACTTTGCACCGTAAAAAAGAATTATTCGAACCGATAGAAAAAGGCAAAGTCAGGATGTATGTTTGCGGTCCTACAGTTTATAACTATATATCTATCGGTAATTCCAGACCAATTGTTGTCTTCAATATGGTCAGAAATTATCTGCAGTTTTCAGGTTATAAGGTGGAATACATCCAGAATATTACAGATATTGAAGATAAGATAATAAAAAAAGCGAATGATGAGAAAGTAGATTATAAAGTCATAACCACCAGATATATCAAAGCTTTCCTGGAGGATGTTAAAAATCTGGAAGTGGGTGGATTCAGCAAGATGCCTCTGGCAACAGAAATGATTGCAGAGATAATAGATATTGTAAAAAAGATTATCGAAAATGGTTATGGTTATGCAGTGGATGGCAATGTTTATTTTGAAGTCAGTAAATTCCCGGCCTACGGAAAACTCTCAGGGCAGGATATCAGCGAGATGAAGGATACCGGGGATAGTGGTTTTGAAAAAAGAAATAAAATTGATTTTGCCCTATGGAAGAAAGCCAGGAAAGGTGAACCCTCCTGGGACAGTCCCTGGGGTAGGGGAAGGCCGGGCTGGCATATTGAATGCTCTGCAATGTCAACTACTCTATTGGATCGGAATATTGATATCCACGGCGGGGGAATAGACTTGATATTTCCACACCATGAAAATGAAATTGCACAATCTGAAGCTGCTTTTCCCGGGGAAGGGGATTTTGTCAGATACTGGATGCATAATGGTATGATTGAGGTAAAGTCAGGAAAAATGTCAAAGTCGCTGGGGCTGGAGAAAAATTGGATTTTAAAAAATCTGCTTAAGAGTTATTCTCCTGATATAATAAAAATGTACATGCTTTCCACGCATTACAGGAGTCCTCTGGAATTCAGCATGGAAAAGCTGGATGAGGCAGGCAGAGCTCTGGGAAAGATTACCAATACCCTTAAAAATATCAAATTTTTAATAGAGCAGAAAGAGGATTTATTCGGCGGAGAGACCAGGGGGGAAGCTGACATGCAGGTTATATCCAGGCTGGATACCTTTACCAGAGAGTTTGAAGTTAATTTTAAGAATTCTATGGATGATGACTTTAATTCTGCCAGGGCAATTGGAGATATCTTTGAATTTATAAAAAATATAAATGGCATTATACAAAAACCGGATTTTAAAATTAATGACTCTTTAAAAGAGAGTCTGAGCATCGCCTGCATAAAGATAAAAGAGCTGGGTCTGGTCCTTGGATTAAATTTTATAAAGGAAGTTTCAAGAATATCGGAAAATATAGAAGCAAGAATAGAAATAACAAAAGAAGAAATAGAAAAACTGATAAAGGAAAGGGAAACTGCCAGGAAGAATAAAGATTATAAGAAAGCTGATGAGATCAGGAATTATCTGCGCAGCAATGGTATTATACTGGAAGACAGAAAAGAAGGCACCATCTGGGAACTGAAGGATAATAGAAATTAGCTGCCCTTGAGGATAAGGATTGGGATGTGCGAAAGGCTGCTGCGAATGGGTTAGTTTGTATATATAAATCAGGTAAAATCAGCGATGTAGATAAAAGTTTGATACTCGCCTGCAGGAGCAGTATATTAGAAGAACATTATGACTCCCCTGGTACTCATGGTAAAGCTCATAGTGATAGAGGTATTGGTGTAGATTTTCCTTATTAAAGATTTATCGAAGTCAGCCGTAAGACTCCTACCTCAAGGAAGGAGCTGCTGAAGAAGAGGAAGCTAGTGGTAGTCCAGATGGATCCAGGATTGCTTTTGAATCAGATCGCGATGGAAACCCTGAAATCTATGTTATGGATTCTGATGGGAAAAACCAGGTAAGACTTACAGACAATGATTCAAGGGATAGTCATCCTTTGTGGTCTCCAGATAAATAAGGGATTATACTCTACTCTGATAGCAGTAAAGATGAAATCTATATAAAAAAATATAAAAGATAATTATGGATAAGAATATAAATTATGAATAT
>JAUWQC010000053.1 GCA_030611285.1 bacterium
TGGAATAGGTATATATAATTCCATAGTATCTTTAAGAAATAAAGTTGACAATTCATGGCATCAGATTGACGTACAGCTCAGGAAAAGATACGATTTAATACCAAATCTGGTAGAGACAGCAAAAGGGTATGCCAGACATGAAAGAGAAACCCTGCAGAATGTTATTAATGCCAGGAAGATAGGCATTGACGCAAAAACGGTAAAAGAACAGGCAAAAGCTGAAAATATGATAACAGGTACCTTGAAGTCGTTATTTGCGTTGTCTGAAAATTATCCTAACCTTAAAGCGGACCAGCATTTTTCAAAACTAATGGAACAGCTTAACGGGATTGAGAGTAATATTGCTTATGCGAGGCAATTCTACAACGACATGGTTATGAGATTTGATACAAGAATACAGACATTTCCTGGAAATATATTTGCCAGAATGTTTAATTTTATGTCAAGAGATTATTTTGAAATAGAAGAAGCCTCAGCCAGAGAGCCGGTTAAAGTAAAGTTTTAATAACATGTGATTTTTCTATAAAAAAAGGTGTGGTTGAGTAATGTATGAACATATTGCCAAAAACAGAGCAAAAACTGTATTTATAATAATTGGATTTATAATATTTATAACACTGGTAGGATTTGCTGTTGGCTATTATCTTGACTGGCGTTATGGCATTAGCAATAACTATTCGATAATACTTATGATATTTGCACTCATACTGGCACTTATCATGAGTTTTTCAAGTTATTATTACAGCGATAGAATTGTACTAAGCCTGACTGGAGCCAGACCAATATCCAGAAATGAGAACCCCAGAGTTTATTATATGGTAGAAGGACTTTCAATAGCTGCAGGAATTCCAATGCCCAGAATATATGTAATAAGCGGTGAAGGAATGAATGCATTTGCAACCGGGCGCAATCCCCAAAAAGGAGTAATAGCCTTTACTCAAGGTCTACTTGATAATCTTAATGATGAAGAATTGAAAGGGGTTATCTCACATGAATTATCTCATATAAAGAATTATGATATACTGCTTGGTACAATTGTGGTTATTCTGGTTGGAATGATTGCTATAATAAGTAATATTATGCTCAGGTCCCTTATATTCGGAGGTGGTGGCAGGAGAAGGTCATCTAAAGGTTCAGGCGGCGGAATACTATCATTAATTTTAATAATAATAGGAATATTGCTTATATTATTGTCTCCTATAATTGCTACATTAATAAGACTTGCTATAAGCAGGAATAGGGAATTCCTGGCAGATTCAGCAGGAGCTCTGATTTCCAGGTATCCTGCCGGACTGGCGAATGCACTTAAAAAAATCAGTATGCATAGTGAAGTAAAGACCGCCAGCGGCGCAACTGCACATTTATTTATTGCCAATCCAATAGGTGAGAAATCTAAGGTTATGTTTAAAAGTTTGTTTAATACGCACCCTCCTGCAGAAGAAAGAATCAGGAGGCTTGAAAATATGTCTTTGGGTGTGGGAATAAAATAATTGGAGGTGTTTTGATAAGATGGAGAAAGGAACGTTAAAGGTAAAAGCCGGGCTTGCTCAGATGCTTAAAGGTGGAGTAATAATGGATGTAACATCCCCCGAGCAGGCTAAAATTGCAGAGGAAGCAGGGGCAGTATCAGTAATGGCTCTGGAGAGAGTACCTGCTGATATCAGGGCAGAAGGAGGCGTAGCAAGAATGACTGATCCTGAAATTATACTGAAGATTATGGATACTGTTTCTATTCCGGTTATGGCAAAAGTAAGAATAGGACATTTTGCAGAAGCACAAATACTTGAAGCCATAGAAATTGATTATATTGATGAAAGTGAAGTCCTGACTCCGGCAGATGAAAAATACCATATAAATAAGTGGGATTTTAAAGTTCCATTTGTTTGCGGCGCAACAAATTTAGGTGAAGCTTTAAGAAGAATAGGTGAAGGCGCTGCAATGATCAGAACTAAAGGAGAGGCTGGTACTGGAGATGTTATAGAAGCGGTAAAACATATGAGAAGCATAAGAGATGGAATATTAAGAATTGCTTCACTGCCAAAAGAAGAACTGATGACTGTTGCTAAAGAATTGGGTGCTCCTTATGATCTGGTAGTGTATGTTCATAAGAACAAGAAATTACCGGTAGTTAATTTTTCAGCTGGCGGAATATCTACTCCTGCTGATGCCGCTATGATAATGCAGCTTGGCGCTGAGGGTATATTTGTAGGTTCAGGTATTTTCAAATCTGAAAATCCAGCAAAAATGGCCAGCGCTATTGTTGAATCAACAACCCATTATAATAACCCTGAGGTTTTGGCAAAAGTTTCCAGGGGTCTTGGAAGACCAATGAGCGGAATTGCTGTATCAGAACTTACAAAAGAGAAAATAATCTCTAATAGAGGATGGTAAAACTGAAACAATGAGCATATATGATTAAAAATATTAAAGGAGATAATTGATATGTCCGGGCATTCAAAATGGCATTCAATTAAGCATAAAAAGGCAAAAGAGGATGCAAAACGGGGAAATATATTTGGGAAGATCAGCAGGAATATTATTGTTGCAGTAAGAGAAGGAGGAGGAAGCGATCCCAGGGATAATATGGCTCTTGCCAATGCAATTGCAAAGGCTAAGGAATTTAATATGCCCCAAAACAATATAGAAAGAGCAATTAAAAAGGGAACAGGCGAGATAGAAGGGGAGAATTATGAAACCATCATGTATGAGGGATATGGCCCGGGAGGTATAGCTATAATAATTGAAGTAATGACTGAAAATAGGAACAGGGCTGCTTCTGATATAAGAAATATTTTAAATAAATATAACGGAACTCTTGGTGAGAGTGGAAGTGTAAGCTGGCAGTTTGAAAGAAAAGGTATAATAATAGTGGAGAAAACTGAAATAAAGGATGAGGAAGAATTTATGCTTAATGTGATTGATATTGGAGCAGAAGACATTGATGAAGATTATGATGTATATGAAATTAAAGTTTCTCCTGTGGAGTTTATAAAGGTCAAAGAAGCTCTTGAAAAAAATAATATAAAAATAAAATCAAGCGAATTAGGATTTATACCAAAATCTACCATCAAATTATCAAAAGAGGAAAGTGTTAAAGTGTTAAAACTAATTAATGCATTAGATGAACACGGCGATGTCCAGAATGTGGATTCAAACCTGGAAATATCCGATGAAATATTAAGTGAAATATAGATAATTAAAAATGACAACTGATAGAATAAGAATACTGGGGATAGATCCTGGATTGGAAACTACAGGGGTAAGTATATTAGATGTGGAAAAGGGGGAATACTACCCCATATTTTCTGATTGTATTATTACAAAAAAGAACAAACCCATTGGTGAAAGATTAGAAGAGATTTATAGAGAGATTAACCGGTTAATTAAAAAGTACTGTCCTGACTGCCTGGCTATTGAAGAAATCTTTTTTAGCATAAATGTTAAAAGTGCTATGGATGTAGGTCAGGCAAGGGGAATATCAATACTAGCTGGAAGTATTAACAACTTGAAGATATATGAATATACTCCCTTACAGGTAAAACAGGCTGTTGTTGGATATGGAAGAGCAACCAAGAAACAAATCAAATATATGTTAAGAATAATACTTAAAGTTGAGGATAATTTTTTTCCCAGGAAAGATGACGCCTGGGATGCAATGGCGATATCTGTATGTCATGCTAATAATAAAAAGTTTCAAGATAAGGTTAAAACTTTTAAATAATTCAGATGGCTGTTTATGATTGCAAAAATATTTGGAAAAATAATTAAAAAGTCACCCTCAAGTATTATAGTGCAAGCGGGGGGAATAGGATTTGAAATATTGATTTCAAGCAGGACTTTTGAAAAGATACCAGAAAAGGGTTCAGAAGTAGAACTAGATATATATACTCATGTGAGAGAAGATGAATTAAAATTGGTAGGTTTTGCGGATGCCGCAGATAAAGATTTTTTTCTGAAACTTCTGGCAGTTTCAGGAATATCAATAAAAATAGCGTTAAGCGCGCTGTCCATTTACAGCGGAGAGGAGCTTAAAAGAATAATTGCAAACAGGGAAGTTGATATGCTAAGAAGAATTCCTGGAATTGGCACCAAACTTGCTGAAAGAATAATTCTGGAACTTAAAGATAAACTGGAAGAATATAAAGTGAGAGGAGCAGCGCTTGCCGGTTTAGGTTTAGCAGAAAATGAAAAAATATATGAGGTTAAACAGGCTTTAAAGACTCTGGGCTACGATTCCAGAGAGATAAGTAAAGCCATATCAAAATTAAGTATTGAGGTTATCAAGAGAGAAAAAATTGAGCATATCCTAAAAATAGCTCTTAAGGAGATTTAATTAAAATGGTGGGTGAAAAAGGTAAAATGGCAAACAATGATGAGGAAAATAATGATATAAACCCCAAACATATAAAAGTTGATATTGAGTTGGACAAGAGTCTGCGTCCCAGATTTATATCTGAATTTATAGGTCAGGAGAAGATAATAGAAAATATTATAATATTTATTAAATCTGCCAGAAAAAGAAAAGAACCACTGGATCATGTGATCCTGTCTGGTCCACCCGGTCTGGGGAAAACATGTCTCGCAGGAATAATTGCAAATGAAATGGGGGTTGGTTTTAGGATTACTTCTGGTCCGGCTATTGAAAGAGCAGGAGATCTGGCTGCTATATTGACTAACTTAGAGAATTTTGATGTTTTATTTGTCGATGAGATTCATAGGTTGAACAGAAGTGTGGAAGAAATCCTGTACCCGGCTATGGAAGACTATAAACTGGACATAATAATAGGAAAGGGCCCTTCTGCAAAGTCAATTAGAATTGACATCGCCCCTTTTACTATTATTGGCGCTACTACCAGAATTGGGCTGGTATCTTCGCCACTGCGGGATAGATTTGGAGTAAATATAAGGCTGGATTATTATGATAAAAAAAGTATTGTCAAGATTATTAAAAGATCAGCTGATATATTTGATATAAGGATAAATGAAAAAGGCGCCGAAGTTATTGCAGGCAGGAGCAGGGGAACACCAAGGATTGCTAATAGACTGCTCCGGAGAGTAAGGGATTATGCTCTAATGTACAGCGATAGCGTAATAGACGAACAGATAGCCGAAAAAGCTCTTGGCAAACTGGATATAGATAAGTTGGGCCTGGATGTGGTTGATAAGAAAATATTGAGTATCCTGGTTACAAAGTTCGAGGGGGGACCGGTGGGCGTCGGTACTATAGCAGCGTCAATAGGAGAAGAAGTGGATACTATTGAAGATGTTTATGAACCATATTTATTACAGCTGGGATTTTTAAAAAGAACTTCGAAGGGTAGAGTAGCCACCAATCTGGCATTTAAATATCTGGGAGTAAAAAAAGAAAATAAACCCAAGCTCTTTTAACTATTTACTTAAGATATGAAGATTGAATTATTTGACTACAGGCTTCCCCAAAAATTTATAGCTCAAAAACCGCTGCAGCGAAGAGATTATTCCAGACTTCTGGTACTCGATAGAAATACAGGCGATATAAAACATGATATTTTTTACAATATCTTGAATTACTTTGACCAGGGCGATGTTCTGGTTGTAAATGAAAGCAAAGTTACCAGGTGCAGACTACCTGGTAAAAAAGAAAAAACAGGAGCCAATATAGAATGTTTTGTTCTAAATAAAGTAAAGGGTAATCAGTATCTGGTATTGCTTAAACCTTCAAAAAGACTCAAATCCTCAGATAAGGTAATTATAGGTAAATATTATTTTTTGGTTATATCAAAAATGGATTACGGCGAGGCTATTGTGGAATTCAATACAACTGCGGAGAAAATTTTTAAGGAATACGGCAGAGTACCAATACCTCCCTATATAAAATGTAATGATATAGATGAATCCCGTTACCAGACTATTTATGCGGAAAGGGAAGGTTCTTCCGCAGCGCCAACTGCGGGTCTTCATTTTTCTGAGAATTTGATTAAAGAAATGAAAAGTAAGGGAGTTGTTTTAGCAAAAGTGGGTTTAAATATAGGACTGGATACCTTCAGACCTATTTCATCAAATGAAATCGAAGAACACAAAATGCATAGTGAATATTATTATATAAGAGAATCCGAGGCTAAAAAGATCAACCGGTCAAAAGAAACGGGGAAAAAAATTATTGCGGTAGGTACTACTGTGGTTAGAGTTTTAGAAACTTTGATGTCCAGATATGGAAAAATAAAGGGGGATAGAGGAGTTACCGATATTTATATATACCCCGGGTTCAATTTTAAGGCTGTAGACTGGATGATTACTAATTTTCATCTACCCCGATCAACTTTACTGGTGATGGTATCCGCCTTTGCTGGAAGGGAAAATATCCTAAATGCATACAAGCAGGCAAAGAAGAATAACTACAGGTTTTATAGTTTTGGAGATTGCATGCTAATAAAATGACTAACCTTTTTTAAAAGAATTTAACCTTAAATTTTAAGATACATGATAGTTTTTATTAATATACTAATATTATACTATAAATTTAAAATAGATGAAGTTTGACTGCTAAATTTAAAAAAACAATAAATCCTGATAAAATCTCTAAAAGGTGACACTTAACTATGCTAAACAGTAGAATGATATTTTAATTAATAGATAATGATTGTAAACAAAAAAAGTTATGGCTTTTTTTAAAGTTCTAAAAAAAGATAACAAGTCATCTGCCAGGGCAGGAATAATGACTACAAAAAGAGGGATCATCAGGACCCCAGTATT
>JAUWQC010000140.1 GCA_030611285.1 bacterium
TTAAATTTAAGGTTTCAATTTCTTCCAGTGTTAATATTATCTCATTCAATTTCTCAAGTGGAATACCATGCGGCTTATAATACACAAATAAAGGTATGGTATTTACTATCTTATCTAATACCGGTCTAGCTGACATCTCTATCCCTTACCATCTTTATTCCACATTTAGGACAAGACATATCATAACAGGGAACACCAATTTTATGCTCAACCTTTGTTCCGCAACTCGGGCAGACGCATTTTCCACCCGGTCCTATGCTCTGTCCACCCATTCTACCTCTTCCTCCACCACGTCCAAGTCCTCTTCCGGTTCCAGGTCCCTGGCCTGCAGGTCCGGTTCCATCTCCTCTTGGCATAATAACACTCCTCTCATTTATCAATTTATTTTTTATTACTTTATTATTTCTTTCCTTAGTTTATTTCACTAATCTTCATGTTCACATTCTGTTTTATCTATTCCATAATCTTTTCCTGATCCAGGACTGCAAATGTTTTCTCCTCCTTTTAAAGTTCCATTTATTATTTTATCGATTGCATCATCAACTTTTCCTTCAACTCCTAAAACCGACTCTATTTCTGCTTCTTTAAAAAGAATCTTTGCTCTCATTCCCATTCCTCCGGCTACTATGAAGCTAACACCAATTTTATTTAAGTACTGGGGCAGGTAACCCGGATGGTGACCGGGATTATCAATTATCTCTTTACCTACTAATTTATTGTCTTTTATTTCTAATATTGTAAATTGTGGACATCTCCCAAAATGAGGTGAGACTTTATTTCCGTCTGTTGAAATTGCGATCTTCATGCTTTTCACTCCTTTGGTTTAAAATAATATTTCATGTTTTCATTAATACTATACTTTATTTCACCCTCACCTAGCAATTTATCAATAATTTTAATTACTTCATTCAGGTTAAGACCTAGCGAAGAGGCTATATCCCTCATACCAACCGGCCTTCTTTTAAGTAATTCAATTATTTCTTTTTCAATCTTTACCAGCTCTCTGTTATATTTTTTATAGCTAACCTTTCTTATTATCTTAGCCTTACTCCCCAGAATATCCTTTATTTCTTTTAATCTTTCCGGTTTAGGCAATCTTATATAACTTTCACCTGAAGGTCTAACTGACGTATTTAAATGAATCTTTTTAATACCTTCTCCTAAATCTTCTATTATATGTTTAAACATATATGCTGAATCCAGGTCATCATTTATACCTTCAAGTATCATTATCTCCAGCCATATATCTCCACTAAAATCATTTAGCAGTTTTTTTAAGCCTGATATATTCTTATCAAAATTAACTTCCCCGCAAGGACGGTTTATTTTCTTCAGTAACTGATTATCAGGCGCATCCAGAGAAACCTTTATCAGGTCTGCTCCCTTTATATCATCTATAACACCATCAAACCACAGGTTCCCCCCGCTGGTAAGCACCAATACAGGAATATCAGAATTTTTTTTGATGATATCAACAAGTTTGCTTATATCACTATTTAAGGTTGGCTCACCTGAGCCTGAAAAAGTAATATAGTCAAGATAGGGACAATCTTTTATTCTTTTTATAAGTTCGGTTTCAAAGTCTTCAAAATCAATATCCATATACTTTTTTCTCTCTATAGTCTTATTTGTAGTCCTTCCAAGCTGGCAGTATATACAATCATATATACATACCTTGAAAGGAACTAAATCAATCCCCAGAGAATAACCAAACCTTCTTGATAATACCGGTCCATAAAACAAAAAAATCCTCCTCTACCTAAACCTTAAAATCCTTCCCGCACTTCCATCCGTAAGACGGTCGCTAAAATATTTCGCAAATAGTAGAATTTTTATCTCCTATAGTTAAGAGCATATACTTATAAATATATTAATAATTTAGCTTGTCATGCTCAAGTAAAAAAATTAGCTTAAACCTATAATTTTATTAGATATATGACTGAATGCTTCACTAACAGCTGTGCCATTTTTATAATTCTCTAAATATAACTGGCCCTCATCACTTAAACTCATAACCTGTAAGTCATATGGAATTCTCCCCAGAAATTCAACATCCATCTCTAAAGCAATCCTCTGGCCGCCACCGGTTTTAAAAATATCTATTCTCTTCCCACAATGGGGGCAAATAAATCCAGACATATTCTCTATCACCCCTATAAAGGGTAATTTTAACTGCTGCGCAAATCTTATGCTCTTTTTAGCATCCAAGGTAGCTAAATTTTGTGGAGTAGTAACCACAATTCCTCCGTTAAGATTGGGCATAAGTTGTGCTATACTCAGGGGCTCATCACCGGTACCAGGAGGAGAGTCAATAATCATATAATCAATACTACCCCAGTTAACATCACTTAAAAACTGCCTGATTAATTTCATCTTCATAGGCCCTCGCCAGATAACCGGAGTGTCTTCGCTTTGCAGCATAGAAGCGGTGCTAATTACCTTCATATTTGAGAAAGCCTTAATTGGTTCTATCTTATTGTCCGTACTGGTCAGTTTTTCTTTTTCCAGGCCCATAATCTTTATTACATTAGGGCCATGTATGTCTATGTCAAGAATGCCAACTTTATAACCTTTGGACATAATGCGATAAGCCAGATTTACCGCTACAGTTGTTTTCCCTACGCCACCCTTTCCACTAAAAACCATAAATTTATTTTTTACCCCGGACATATTTTTGGTAATCTCTTCATCTTTTATTACATTATTCATTTAAGTACCTTTTACCTATTTTTAAATAAAGAATAGAAACACCTTTAAAGAGTATCCCTATCCTTTCTTGTTTTATAAACTTATTTTCTTATTTTGCTTTCTTCTCTTTAGACAATTCATCCATTCTTGCCTGTATATCATCTAACTGTTGTTTTAAAAAATCTGCTTGATTTTTTAATGATTCTGTTTCCTGTTCAGGAGTTATATCTTGTCCATAATACGGATCACCCTGATATGGGTATCCACCTACTTCGCCCCAGGCAGGGTAACCCATGTTATATCTAGCCCATCCAGGGAGACCTGTGGCATAATACTGATTTCTATATCCGCGTCCTCTACCAAATCCACCTCCAAAGGCTCTTCCGCCACCCGCGTATCTTCCTCCGTAAGGATTCATATATCCGGGAACAGAATAACCAGCGCAATATCCAGCAGCTCTTCCAGTCATAGGACCCATTCCTCCAGGTCCTGTTCCATCTCCTCTTGGCATTTTAAATTCCTCCTTAAAATAAATTTTTTTCATTATGGACATAAACCCATAATAATTTTAATGAACATATGCCCATAAGTCAAGAAGTAATTTAAAAATAGATTAGACAGGCAGGAAAATAAATTGTAAAAATAAGAAAAGCACTAAAGTGTCTTTCAGTATA
>JAUWQC010000195.1 GCA_030611285.1 bacterium
TTTTATAAGTAGTTTATTAAAAAAAAGTTCGACAATACTGGCGGAGAGGGAGGGATTCGTTCTTTCGTCTCACTCCGTTCGCTCACGTAAACGCAGACTCCCTCGTCTTCGACTCAGTCCGTCTTTTCGAATCCCTGGAAACATGCCACTGGCATGTTTCCATCCATTAAAGTTTATCAATTTATACCAACCCCATTACATTCATGGCGGAGAGGGAGGGATTCGAACCCCCGGAAGATAAAAACCTTCAACGGTTTTCAAGACCGTCGCATTCAACCACTCTGCCACCTCTCCAGGCAAAGACAGATTATAGCATAAAATCTGGATTTATAAATGTACGTCTCATTGCGGCTTGCAGACAGTAATTAAAAGCAATTGTATATATTATTTATCTTTTTTTTCTGGATATTATCTCTATCCCGCTCATATAGGGCTGCAGCACTTCAGGAACTTTTATATTCCCATCACCATCCTGATAATTCTCATAAATAGCTATCAAGGTCCTTCCCACCGCACAGGCAGTACTATTCATGGTGTGAACCAGTTCTTTTTTCTTTCCATCCCTGTACTTTATATTCAATCTTCTTGCCTGGAAATCCGTATCATGACTACATGACGCCAGTTCCCTGTACCTCTTCTGTCCAGGAAGCCAGGCTTCCAGGTCATATTTTTTAGCATTAGGAGCTGCAATATCAGCAGTACACATATTTACAATCCTGTAATGAAGCTTGAGTCCCTGCATAATTTCTTCAAGTGTTCCTCTTAATTTTTCATATTCCTCCCAGGACTCTTCAGGATGAGCAAATATAAACATCTCAACCTTATCAAATTGATGAACTCTAAACAACCCTCCCAGGTCTTTACCATAAGTTCCGGCTTCTCTTCTGAAACAGGTAGAAAAAGCAGTATATTTTAGAGGAAGCATATCTGCATCCAGAAACTCATCACTATGATAAGCACAAATCGGAACCTCAGAAGTTCCAATTAAAAATAGATCATCAAGTTCAGTTTTATAATATTGAGTTTTTTCTACAGGGAAAAACCCTGTACCATACATTGCCGCCTCTTTTACCAGAAGAGGTGGTAATAGCGGCGTAAAGCCTTTATGGATTAAAATACCCAGGACATATTGAACCAGTGCAAATTCCAGTAGGACTGCTTCATTCTTCAAAAAAACAAATCTTGAACCAGAAATTTTTGCTGCTCTTTTTTCATCAAGTATGTCCAGTTTTACACCAAGATCAACGTGGCTTTTAGGTTTAAAATCAAACTCTGGTTTTTTACCGTAATATGACTGGACTACATTTCCACTTTCATCTTTCCCTACAGGAGTGGTGCTGTGTGACAGATTGGGATATGTTGAAAAATGAATTATAAATTTATTTTCCACTTCTGCCAGTTCAGCTTCCATTTTTTTTAAATCATCATTCATCTTTTTCATCTGGTCAATTTTCTTATTCTTTTCCTCTCCCTTAAGTCCTGATATTATTTTTGAAGCCAAATTTTTCTCAGACCTTAACTGGTCGATCTTAAATATAAGATCTCTTTTTACCTTGTCCAGCTTAAGACCAATACTGGTATTAATTTTTAAACCTCTCTTCTTTATCTCAGATTCAAAAATTTGAGGATTTTTTCTAAATAACTCTAAATCAATCATTGGTCTTTACTGTCCCTATTATCTTCTATTACTTTCAATCCATTTAGGATACGAACCTAAAATCTTTACCAGGTACACACTTTTTCTCAGGACTTCAATCGCTTCAAAAATATTCTCATCATGCAGATGACCATCCAGGTCTATCATAAATACATAATCTCCAAGATCTTTTTTAGCTGGTCTGGATTCCAGACGGGTCAGATTAATGTTTCTGTAGGCAAATTCTTTTAATATATTATATAAGCTTCCTGGACGATCCTCCTTAAGAAAGCACACTATTGAAGTTTTATCATTCCCTGTTTTTGGCTGAATACTATTTCCAATAAAAACAAATCTGGTCTTGTTATCCTTATTATCTTCAATGTCACTTTCTATTATTTCAAGATCATATATTTTTGCAGCAGTTTTTGTTCCTATAGCAGCGATATCTTCATTTTCTTTTTTTAGGATTTTGACAGCCTCGGCAGTGCTATTAGCAGCAATTACCTCAGCACCCTTTAAGTTTGTTGATAAAAACTTCCTGCACTGGGCAGTTGCATGAGGATGTGATATAACTTTTTTTATATTATCAAGCTTAATTCTTTTCTTACCAATAAGACTGTGTTTAACTGGAATAGTCACTTCACCTATTATCTTTGCTTCACTTTCAAAGGTAAGAATATCCTGGGTAATATTTACCGATCCTTCAATAGAATTTTCCATAGGAACCAGACCCTCATCAACTTCACCTCTGTCCACGCTCCTTATAACATCTGCAACTGTAGGCAAGGATATCTTTCTTACCTGATTTAAATCTTTAATAAATTTATCCAGGGCTTCCTCAGTAAATGTTCCGGGTGGGCCTAAATATGCTATTTTCTTTTTTATACTCATATTAATATACCTAAAAACTTTGATAATAAAAAATACTTACCATATATTTTATTGATTGTAAATAATATAAAACAAAACAAGCTTTGTAAATCAAGATTATTTCTTATTGGAAAAAATCCTGTGGATTTTTTGGTATACCATCTACCAAGACTTCATAATGCAAATGTGGTCCTGTGCT
>JAUWQC010000107.1 GCA_030611285.1 bacterium
AAAGCATTTTAACACCTTAAAAAATAAATTAAAATATATTCCGGCCTAAAATTTTAAATATAAATTGTTACAATCTTTATATTAGTGGCTCTTTATAATATTTTATAGCTGCTTTTATTTTAGAATTTTTGTTTACTCAACTTTTTTTATATTGTATACTTTTAAGACAATATAAAAAATGTACTGTTAAGTGATTTCAGAGACTAATTTTTAACCTTTATGCCAATAAGTGCTAAAGAAAGTATAAATAAATTACACAGCGAAGTCAGAAATTGTAAAAAGTGCCTGGATTTATTAAAAACCCGAAAACAGCCTGTACCAGGTACAGGCGCGTCTAAAGCAAATATAATGGTGGTGGGTAATTATCCCCTGGCCAATGGTGCTGAAGAAAGAGGTATTCCTTTTACCGGCGATGATCAGGGTAAATTCATGAGAAAAATATTGGATGAAACTAAACTATCTCTGGTTAAAGATACCTACATCACTTACCTGGTTAAATGTACACCAAGGAGAACTACCAAAAAAGAGAGCAGTTCTCCAGTAGAATCTACTGAACCACTCAAAAAACATATAAATAACTGTATCTTATTCCTCACCAAGGAAATTTCCATAATTACCCCTCATATAATTGTCTCACTGGGACTTAATGTATCCAATACTATCCTGCAGAAATTCTTTTCTATTGAAAAAAAATATAGAAATATGGAAAAGATACATATGAGGATATTTGAAAATCCATCATTTAAGCTTGTTCCATTTTTTGATCCGCAGGATGTTGTTATAAGCGGCGCCATTACTGAAGAAAGATATATAAGGGATTTTGAGTCTTTATCTAAATTCTTAAAGATAGTTTAAAAGATTTATTATTCAACCAGATATATTTTTATTTTTCTTTTGCCGAATCTAAAACACTCTCCTAAAGATTCAAAGCATAGATCAATTCTGCTGCCCTTTATCCTCCCCCCGGTATCAGCAGCTAAAGCTTCGCCGTAGCCGGGTATATAAAGTCTTGTACCCAGAGGTATAACTCTTGGATCTACAGCGACTATCCCCTTTCGGGCTCTCAGTCCTATTGCCGTAATTCCATTTCCATTTATATCATTGCCTCCCTTTCCAAAAGCATGGTATGCTGTGGCTATCATATCCCATTCTCCAACCAGCGTAAGCCCGGAAGGCTGGATTTGCGCTATTCTTTTTTTTATCTCACTTAAAAGATTCTGGATTTCCGCTTTTTCACCCTTCACTTTCTCCAGCAGAACTTTATTTTCCTCCATGCTTTCCAGTAGCTGCTGCTCTTCAGCTTCAATTCTAACTCTAGTTTCTTCAATTTCTTTCATTTTCTCCTCAGATTTACGGGAAATTCTACCATATTCTTCCTTTTCAAAGCGGAGCTGTTCTATAATTTCAGCTTCCCTGCTAATAATATTTTTAAAAAGGTAAAGGTTGTTTACAACTTCATTTAAATCCCTGGCACTGATAATAATTTTTAGGACATCATTATTTCCATATTTATATGAAAAAATTACTTTTTCAGTAAGGATATTCTTCTTATTTTCAATACTTTCACTTAATTCCTTTCTAGTTTCATTAAGTTCCTCCAGTTGATTTTTCAATACTTCAAGTTCTCCATTCAACGATTTAATTTCATTTCTTTTATTTTCGATCTCTATCTCAGATACAAGTATTTCTTCCAGTAAGCTCTCCTCATCCTGACTGAGACTGGCTATTGCATTACCCAATTCCTTTAAAGTAATTGCACTTGCCTTTTTTGGAGAAACTACAAGCAAAGAAACTAAAATTAAAACAACAACTGCTGTGAGCACGGTTCTTTTCAATATAGTTATTTTCGACACCTTCAGTTTTTTTAAAATATTTTCCTTATACATTACTGTTAATTTATTTTTTTATTTTTACAAAATATATAAAACAAATATTAAATTAGTAAATCAATTGTCTTATTAAAAATAATTTTATTACATTTACATATTTTTTTATAGAATTAAATAATTTTATATATTTTCAAACAATATTATGAAAGAAGAAAAAGAATGTTTAGTAAACTAAACTCAAGTCCACGAGGCTTGCCGCGTGGAGCGTCACTTTGGAAATCTATAATGACCGGTAATAATCTTTTCCTTCAGGATGTCCTTTTCAACTGTATATCCCGGGTCAATATAGTTATAAATCACCTTCGGGACTCCATTCCTTGTCGTATTATCTGAAATAATACCAGCATTATCACTATAGCCGTCTCTATCCATATCAAAAAAAACCACATCTCCGGGGAGCCACGATTTTAAGTTTGGATCATCTGAAGCATTAAATAAAATATCTAAAACTTTTGCATTCCTTTTAAAAAAAATTTCTAAATTCTGTATTCTCCGGTAATCAATATTTGGATCACAAACAGCCTGATTCCAGATTTCTCTTAATGGATACTGGTCAAAATTATCCTTTATATCTTCATATACCAGGTCTTTTAAACTAAAACCAGCTTCCAGAAAAGCTCTGGCTATAATATCTGTACTGATTGCCAGACCCTCAGGCGGGTCTCCGCCTGGGAAATAATTGAGTTCTCCTTCTTCTAAATTAATAGTTTTAGCCGGATTCTCCAGCTGTTTCTTTGCGCCAAGCATAATATCTTTCTGATCATTTATTCCATCTTCATCCGCATCTCCAGTAATGCCGGTATTATCCATATCTATTAATCTATATCGAGGCAGTTCATCGGCAAGCGCAGTGGACGGTTTATATTCTTTTTTAAAAGAAAATTCATTTATGCTTATAATAACTGCTATTACTATAACCAGCACCAGTATAATAATTAAGAAATGCTTTATTTCAAATCTTTTTCTATATTTTTCCAAAGTACTAAAGAAGTTAAAAAAAATCAATAGAAGTTATCTTAAAAAATAAACTTGAGTTATTTTGAAATTTATAATTCCAACATCAATATTTAATACTTCAAGTAAACCCAATATTGCAATAACTAATATAACTAAAGTAAAAAAAGTAACATAAATGTAGGAAAACTTGGGAAATATAATTTTTTCTACCACACCTCCAATAGGCTTTCTAAAAGACTGGACAATTACTCTAAAAATATTGGCCATAAGAAATATAAAAGCAATCATCACTGCCAGCAGCAATATTATATTGGCAGTCCCTATTTTTAAGAAATTTGAACCGCTAAAATACTTAATAAAGGGCTCAATATGATAAGCAAATCCGGACCAGGATAGAAATATTATTATCAAATTTATACCTATATATATATTGCTTCTCCCAAACCCTCTTATATTGTCAATAGAGTCACTGCCTGTATTTTTTTCAACAACACCGAAAATACTGTATATAGGCATGAAACTAAATAGCACCAGCAGGACATTTGCAATATTAAACCAATCCAATAGAGACTTGCTGATAATTCCCGTAGAAAACATGGAAATGTTCAATATAAAAATACCAATAAAAAATAAAAATAAAAATGATATTATTCTCCTTATACTATTAGTCTTAAATGCTCCAATACCGCCAGAAAATATACAAATAAAAGTTATTACTATAAAAAATATAGACATATAAAGGCTATTTTTTTCTATAAAAAAACTATATAAATCATTTAACTTCAGAAACATAAAAATACCAACTGGAAAATATAAAAACCATATAATAGCATTCGATGAAAACTCACCTCTTTTTATTAGCTTCATATATGGGCTTTGAAAAGGAAATAAGAAAAAATACAGGTAAATAGCAATTCCAAAAATAATCAGGCCCAAAACAATTAGCGGATTTGAAATATATTCCGACTGTAGAACTTGATTGAAATCTTTAAAATCCGCAGCACCGTAAAACAATGAAAATCCAAAAAAGAATAAAATTACTGTTAGCATTGGCCTTAGAAAATATCCTAATATATAAGGTCTTGCCTTGTTCATCTTTAAATTAAGAGCGGTAACTAATTGAAATATGGTTAAGATGAATATGGTTAAGCTTGTGAATATTAAAAGAAAATTTTTGGCAACTACTACAAAAACAGCGCAGACAGTTGAAAATAAAAAGAGAATCAATATTTTAAAAAAATGATTACTGTCCACTTTATATATAGAAATAAAAAATAACAAATTCAGGGCACTAAATAAGATAATACCTATTTCTATCATTTGCGCAGTCTCAAAGAGAGTGAGGAAATTAGAAAAATTGCCCATTGAAATAAAACTATAAAT
>JAUWQC010000273.1 GCA_030611285.1 bacterium
TTTACCACATTATCAAGATTATAGTTTTCAATAATTCTAACATTTTTCTCCTTTGCCAATTTTTCTATATAATCCTGAATCATCGTAATTTTATCTATATGTTTAATATACCTTTGCATCGGCCTTGAACCCTGTGTTTCAACAGTTCTTTTGGTGAAGTGTTCTTTATGAACCTCTTTGTCAGGTACTGATATAACTATCTGCTGAATTATAGCCCTGGACGAATACTGGTTAAGATTAAGGTAACCTGGTACTACATGCGCACCCTCTATAATAATATCTGATTTTTCCAGAATATTTCTTTCTATTATTGCTTCTATTCCTACATTCACTGCTAATACCTGTTCCCTAAAACCCAAAATAACCGGTTCTGTTTCGGAAGGCGGAAAAGTTAAATTTTTGTATGCATTATAAGAAGAGCCTTTAAGAGACCCAATCAATTTCTCAGATGATACTGAAGCTCTCATAACTTCTCTTATAGCATCTGTTGAAGCTACTCTGGTTATATTTAATCTATTAGACAGTATAGTGGCTATGGTTGACTTCCCTACACCAGTTGATCCACCGATAAGTATTATAATTGGTTTTTCAAGTTTGCCCACAGATTGCCAGAGCAAGTACCTCTCAGCATATTCTAAGCTAACCTTATCTTTTATAAACCTGAATGCCAGTGCTCTTAATTCACCAAGAGAAAGAGAATATATTTTATTTTTTAGAAAATAATCCTGGATTTCAAGTGCAATTTTATGAGCAGTTATGATATCCAAACCAGTTACCGAAATAGATGAAGCAAGTATTCCTTTGGAAAAGGGCAGACCACCTTTTTTATCGGAAATTACTATTACCCTGGGGCTCGCTTCGTCTTCATTTGGGCTTGCTTCGTCTTCATTTCTTAAATCCATATTAATCTTTCTCCTTTGAGAATATTTTTTTTAATTCTCTTTCTAAGACTCCCTTACCACCTAATATGATTGGAACGTTATTCATATATATTATTTCTTTTTTATGCTTAAAAGCATAATCTGTTAAAACATCCACTGATGCCGCTTTTAATTCTGTCAGTATTGTGTCGTAATCACCATTTTTTCTCAGGTCCTTTCTAAGCTTTTCTCTATTTCCCAGGCTGAAACTCATTTGTTTAACATTACAATTAAAATTGCTCTCTACATAATTCTTAATTATAGATTCAATAATTTTATTAGCAGTCATAGCTAAAAAAATCTTTTTACCCCCAATATCAGATAAAGGCTGCGGCCTAAAAACTGTTTTTATAATCTTAGCCTTTGAATTTATTTTTTTAATTTCTTTTTCTAAAAAAATTACTTTATTCCGATCAGCTAACGGCTCCTCACACATTGTAATGATTATTAAATCTGCAGATATTATTCTATAAATTCCCAGATAGCCTATTATATTTTCCCAGCTCTGGCCAGCGCCTATTACACATATATTCGCATCTGTTTCCACATCCGGGATAGAAGCGCCGCTTCCTTCTACTATTATCAGGTCAGGATTTAATTTTACAGCAATATCCATACCTTCTTTTATATTAGACATAAAAATCTTACCTCCAAAACCTCCTCCA
>JAUWQC010000081.1 GCA_030611285.1 bacterium
TTTTTTTAAGATTTTGAAGATTTATAAATTATTGTCGGAGAAAGACTTGCCAGGTAGTAGTGGAATTAAAAAATAAATACTTACAAAACTTTGCGTGGCAATCATTTCCGATTTTTGCGAACGGCCTAAAAAGTTAAAGAAGGGAGGTGAAAGACTATTTTAGTAAAAAGGCCCTGATATAAAAATAAAATTTTAAAACTGGAGGTTTATTATGAAAAAGGAATTTAGGTTAAATAAATGGAAAGTATTAGGGATAATTTTTTGTAGCATACTATTAATACTCGGTAGTTTAATATGTGTTTATGCTCAGGACTCTACTTTGCGTATCCTTATGTTTAGTTCTTTTGTTCCTCAAAATGACGAAGCACTTAAAGCCATTGGAGCAGAATTTGGCCGAGAAAAAGGGATAAAAGTAGAGGTAGATTTTGTTTCGATTAAGGATATGTATCCCAAGTTAGTAGCACAATCAGACTCTAAATCAGGTCATGACATTATAGGCCTTGAAAATCTTCTACCAATTACATATAAAGGAAGTTTACTTAATTTGGATGATATAATTGAAGAAATAATAGCACAGCATGGTCCTTTTGCCAATATTGCTAAGGAAATATGTTATCAAGATGATCATTGGAAGAGTTTGCCCTGGTGGATTGTTCCTTTCCACTCCACCTATCGCATGGATTATTTTAAAGATGTAGGAGAACAGGTTCCGAGAACCTGGGAAGATTTATTAAGGGCTGGGAAAAAGTTAAAGGCTATTGGTCATCCAATAGGGATTGCTCTAAGTGCAACCGGGGATTCTAACAATGCTCTTTATCAAATTATGTGGGGTTTTGGAGCAAGGATTGCTGATTCTAATGGAGTTGTAGCCATTAATTCTCCCGAAACTCGTAAGGCATTAACTTATGTAAAAGAATTATATGAGAAGACCATGACACCAGATGTGCTTACCTGGGATAACGGAGGCAATAACATGTATATGTTGTCTGGTGTAGGGTCTTGGACTATGAATCCTATCAGCATCTGGGTAATTGCAAAAAGAGACTTTCCAGAACTTGCTGAACAACTTAATCACTATGGAGCTCAATATGGACCGATGGGAAGACATGGAGCCGGTGATTTTTATAGTCTTGGGATATGGGATTTTTCTCCTAATAAAGCATTAGCTAAAGAATTCTTACTCTATCTATACAAAGAAGGTGTGATGAATTCATATCTGGAAAGTGGACAGGGATTTAATCTAGCAACTCATCCATTCTTTTATGAGCATCCTGTCTTCCATAGAAATCCCAAAATATCCGAACTTATTGGATATGCTGAGTGGATGCATTATACTGGTTGGCCAGCTCCTGCAGATAAAAGAGCCCAGGAAGTATATCTAAGATGGACTGTGCCGAATATGTTTACTGAAGTAGCGACAGGTATATTATCGATGGACCAAGCTATAAGTAAAGCGGAAAAAGAACTTATTGAAATAGGCTATAAACCAGCTAAATAGTGGGCAAGATAGGGAGCAGTTTTAATGCTGCTCCCTAATTTAAATAACAAATAAGGTGTAAACAGATTGAGAAAAGAGGAATCAACAGCTTATTTTATGATAACTCCTGCGGTAATAGCTCTCATTTTTACTGTTGGTTATCCTTTCATAATGGCTATTTATCTAAGCATGACCGATGCAGAAGCTGGAAAATTGGAGTCGTTTATTGGTTTATACAATTTCGTGCAATTAGCTAGATCTCCCCTTTTTCAAACTGCTTTCAAGAATTCCCTTCTTTATACTTTTGTTACCGTTGCAGTAAAGCTACCTTTAGGACTTATACTAGCTTTAATATTAAATAAAGATCTTAAAGCCAAAAAATTCCTCAGGGGTATTATTCTCCTTCCCTGGATTACTCCTATTACTATAAGCACAATAGGATGGAAATGGATGTATGATTCTATGTATGGTGTTATTAACTGGATGCTTATAAATTTGGGATTGATTGATTATGGTATTTTGTGGCTTGGTAAGCCGTGGTTAGCTAAGGTTTCGGTAATGATAGTTAATATATGGAGAGGAACTCCTTTTTTTGCGATTATTATTTTGGCTGGTTTAATGACGATATCTGAAGATGTTTATGATGCTGCTAAGGTAGATGGCGCCGGAACATTGGCTAAATTCTGGTATATCACACTTCCTCTTTTAAAGCCAGTGATTAGTTTTGTTGTTCTTTTTTCCACAGTTATGACTATTAGTGATTATCCTATCGTATTTATATTAACAAGAGGTGGTCCTTTAAATAGCACTCATCTTTTCTCTACCTTAGCTTTTCAAATTGGTTTAAGTACAGGCTATTTAGGCAGGGGAGCTGCTATTTCTCTATTTATTTTCCCCTTTCTTCTTCTAGTTGTATATTTTCAATTGAATTTAATGAGAGGAAAAAGATGGGAGTATTAAAATGAGAAGAAGATTAATAACAAGTATTTTAGATCATATTAGCATTATTCCTTTTCTTTTATTTGCATTTTTCCCGTTTTATTGGATGTTAATTACTTCTTTGAAGAAAAATTCTGAGCTTTATGATTTAAAATCCATCCCCTTTTGGATTAAAGAAGGGATAACGTTAGATCATTATTTTTATCTATTACAAAAGACAGAATTTTTAACCTGGTTGAGTAATACAATTATTGTTTCTATTTTACCTACCATAATTTCTCTTATAATTAGTTTTCCTGCAGCTTATGCATTAGCAAGATTGAGATTTCGGGGCGCAGTACTTTATGGAACGGGAATTTTCGCTGTATATTTAATCCCCCCTACACTGTTGTTTATCCCGTTTAGTCGAGTTATTTCTTACCTTAAATTGTCTAATAGTATATGGTCACTAATAATTGTCTATCCTAGTTTTATGATTCCATTTTCTACATTAATTCTAAGTGCTTATTTTAAAACTCTTCCTAGAGAGATTGAGGATAGTGCTATGATTGATGGTTGTAACAGGCTTCAGATTATTTATAAAATAGTAATTCCTCTAAGTATTCCTGGAGTAATTACTTCTACTCTGTTTTCCTTTGTATTTGGCTGGCAAAATCTTATTTATACTATAGCCTTCATCTCATCCAGTTCTCAAAAAACTTTAAGTGCGGGAATGGTTACTGAGTTAATTAGAGGAGATGTGTTTTATTGGGGGTCTTTAATGGCGGGGGCTTTGTTAGCTGCTCTTCCTGTAGTTTTAGTCTTTGCTTTTCTTATGGACTATTATATTTCTGGTCTTTCTGCAGGCGCTATCAAGTAGAGAAGGAGAAAGTATTGTGAAAATTTCTGTTCCCTATGGTTATCAAAAAATTTGTTTTTCACTTTCCGAGGGAAACTTAGCTGAAATATTAGCTCCTAAAATAGTTGTTATTAGTAAATCCGAAGAAGAAGAAATATCCGAGGCAATAAATAATCCTATTGGAACAAGAAAATTAAGAGAAATGGTATGCTCGTCTGATAAAATCGTGGTTTTATGTGAAGATATTAGTAGATTTGCACATACAGATAAAATATTAATATATTTATTAAATTACCTAAATAAATATGGAATCGAAGATAAGAATATTTCCATAATTATAGCTTTAGGGAGTCATAGACCAATGACCAAGGAAGAAGTAAAAAAAAAAGTAGGAGAAGAAGTCTTTGCGAGAATTAAGGTTGATAATTCAGAATTTAAGGACAAGAAGAATCTGGTTGACATGGGTTTTGCTCCGGGAAATGTTAAAATGTGGATTGATAAAAGAGTTGT
Source organism: bacterium (assembly GCA_030611285.1). Lineage (GTDB taxonomy): Bacteria > Actinomycetota > Humimicrobiia > Humimicrobiales > Humimicrobiaceae > Hydromicrobium. Next base: position 3,765 of record JAUWQC010000081.1, read on the forward strand.
TAGTGCTGATATAAAGATCGGTGTAGGAAGTATTGTTCCTCATCCCGCTCTTGGGTATACAGGGGGAGGCAAGATAATCTTCCCTGGAGTGGCCGGAGAAGAAACAGTAGCTCAATTACATCTTCGGAGTGCACTTTTTGGAGGGAATATAATGGGCTGGGCAGATAATCCTATCAGAAAGGAGATGGAGGAATGGGTGAAAACTATAGGATTGGATTTCATCGTCAATGCAGTGGTAACACCTGAAAATAAAACTTACAAAATTATCGCAGGAGACTATGTTGAAGCTCATCGAAAAGGGGTAATTTATGCTCAAGAAATATATGAAATTGTGTCCAGAGAAAAAGTAGATGTAGCAATTGTTAGTTCTCATACTGCCGATTGGGATTTCTGGCAAGGGACTAAAGGTGTAATAGCTGGTGAACGAATTGTAAAAAATGGAGGAACCCTCATTCTTCTTGCTCCTTGCTTTGAGGGTATAGGCCCTCATCCTTCATATATTGATTACATTGGTAGTGATAGTTGTGGGAAATTTATTAGAGAGGCTTGGGAAGGCAAAATGGACAAAAAGAAAATTCTGCCACTTTCAGTAGGTGCTCTTATTGCCCGAATTAGAAAGAGAATAAAACTCTCATTAATTTCTGATGGCATTACATATGAAGATGCCAAAAGAGCTAAATTTGATTACTTTGAGAATATCGGAGAAGCTCTGGATAATGTGTTTCAACAATATGGGGAGAGGATTCGAATTTCAGTTATGCCTTATGGAGGGGATTCCTATTCATACGTAAAGAAAAGTATAAATTATTTTTAAGAGATTTGGAATTGAGTAAATCAGTTAGTTTTTTTATACCAACTAGCTCGAATGGCCAACGATATCGAAAAGGTATCGAATGGTAATCCTAAGAAAATTGCCCAGAGAGCTAATAATAAGGTCATAGGCCGAAAGATTATTAGAAAAGTTTGGAAGTTACCTTTTTAGAAATATTGCCTAGAAAAAACAGGAAAGGAACTAAATGAATATGTGGTCCTGGATCATACCTATATTAGCCATAGCAGGGATAATATACTTAATCTGGGGTAAAGATAGTCTCGGTAAGTAGTTTTATTTAAGGAAAGGAGAATTAATTAGAAAGATGATACCGGATAGATTAAAATTTTTAGAAAGGTTTGACAGATTTTACCAGGTGATGGTCAAAGCAGTAAAGGAAGATGAATTAAACGAGAGGGATTTTTATTTAATTATAACTGCTAAGAGCAAGAGTATGAATCAGGAACGAAAGGAAAAAACGCTTTTGTTAAATGAAGGCCTGATTAAAGAGAAAAAAAAGAGATAAAAGCGATCTGTTTATTTTGAGAGAACCCGGGGGACCCGGTAATTTTTTTTGCCTTTTTTTCATTTAACACA
>JAUWQC010000224.1 GCA_030611285.1 bacterium
ATGCTCTGGCTTTCAGCCCTCATCCGGATGATGCAGAAATGGGCTGTGGGGGACTTCTTTTAAAGTTAAAAGATAAAGGATACAGGACAGGAATAATAGATCTTACCAGAGCCGAGCTCTCCACCAATGGTAATTTAGAAACCAGGGGAGAAGAAATAAAAGAAGCGTCAAAAATACTGGGATTGGATATACGGGAAAATCTTGGACTTGAGGACGCTAATATAAAAAATGATTATGACAGCAGGTTGAAAGTAATAAGTGCTATAAGGAAATACAGACCAGGGCTTGTTCTTATACCTTTCTGGAAAGACAGACATCCGGATCATGAAAACTCTTATAAGTTATTAAAAGATGCTATTTTTATTTCAGGACTTAAAAAATTTAAAACCGGGCTGGACTCTTACAGACCGGATGTGGTAATTAACTATATGCTTCATTATGAATTCAAGCCCAATTTCATAGTTGATATAAGCCAGTATTATGATAAGAAGTTTAGCGCAGTTGCTGCTTATAAATCCCAGTTCTATAGTGATGTCGCAAAAGAGGTGATGACCCATATATCTTCCAAATATTTTTTTGACGTAATTAATAGCAGGCATCAATGTTCAGGGTTAAAAATAAGGGCAGAATATGGGGAGCCATATTATATAGAATCTGATATTAAGATTGATGATCCTCTGGAATTTTTTAGGTATTTGAAATAGCGTTAAGGCATCTTTAAAATTCATCAACTGGTGGATTTGTATTATGAATATAGGAATGACCTGTTATCCAACTTATGGCGGCAGCGGAGCAGTGGCTGCAGAATTGGGGATGGAGCTGGCAAAAAAAGGTCATAATATACATTTTATAAGCTATGGTATCCCGTTCAGGCTGAATAAATTCTATAAAAATATTTTTTTCCATGAAGTTGAAATGCTTGAGTACCCACTTTTTAAATACCCCCCTTACAGTCTGTCCCTGAGTGCAAAAATGGCTGAAGTTATAGAATCGGAGAAATTAGACATCCTTCATGTACATTATGCCATGCCTCATGCGACTTCTGCATATCTGGCAAAAAAAATAATAGGAAGTAGCAAAATAAAATTCATAACCACATTGCATGGAACTGATATTACTCTGGTAGGGAATCACGAGTCTTTTTACAGGATAACAAAATTCAGCATAGAGGAAAGTGACGGTATTACCTGTGTTTCTAATTATCTCAAAGAAACCACTGCAAGGATCTTTAAGATGAATAAAGAAATGGAAGTGATTTACAATTTTGTAGATACTGAAAAATATAAAAGGGGAAGTGACAATAGAAGAAATATAGACTTTATTGATAAAGATGATAAGGTGATTATGCATATTTCTAATTTCAGGCCGGTAAAAAGAATAGAAAACATTGTAAAAGTATTTTGCTCGGTTAGTAAAAGGGTAAAAAGCAAATTATTACTTGTAGGTGACGGCCCTGACATATTCAAAATCAGGAGTATGGTAAATGAGCTAAACCTTCAAAATAAAGTACTGTTTTTAGGTATGCAGGAAAATATAGTACCGCTTCTTAGCATTAGCGATGTCTATATGCTTCCTTCGAAAAGTGAGGGTTTCGGACTTTCGGCGCTGGAGGCTTTAAGCTGTGAGGGTCCGGTGATAGGTACAAATGTGGGAGGACTTAAAGAAGTAATTGAGAATGGGAAGTCAGGCTTTATTTTTAATCCCGAAGATATTGATTCTATGAGTGAAGCAGCTCTAAGGATTCTCAGCAATGCAGATATCAGGGTAAAAATGGGTGTTGAAGCAAGAAAAAGGGCTAAACTTTTCGACAGTAAGTTAATAGTTCCTAGGTATTTGAAATATTATAAAAAAATTTTAAATAACTAATAAATTTATTACTCTAAAATATTTTTTTATATATTTTCTTATAAAAATATAATAATAATTTAATATATTTATGTTAGGAAAAATTTAAAAGTGCACTTTAACTATAATAGAAATAAACCAATATATTTCTTTAATTACTTAAAATTCGGTAGATTAATGTCCTCATTTTTAACAGTCTGGATTCCAATTAAATTGTCTTTGTACCACAATCTTATCTCGGCCATTCCGGATTCTATGTCTGGTACAATTCGTAAGTTTACTTTCTCCCTTATAGGAGCTCCGGATATAGAGAACTTTAATTTGTTAAAAGATATCTTTCTGTAGGGATTTACAGTCCTCTTAT
>JAUWQC010000052.1 GCA_030611285.1 bacterium
TATTAAGAAATAATGTGTTATGATATACACAAAATATTTTAAAAAAAGATGTATAATTTTAATTATACATACATATTAGTATTATATATGATTATCTAACCGGGTGATTAATATGAAGAGGCTTAACATAACTATAAGTGATGAGATACTTAAAGATTTAGAATATCTGAAAGAATCAGAAAAGTTAAACAGAAGTGAATTAATAAGGAGAGCCATTATTCTGTATAAGAATGAATTTGATAAAAGATTAAAAGAGAGAATTAGAGAAGAAAAGGTGCTCAAAGCCGTAAGTAAGATAAATGAAATCAGGGAAAGTACAGGTGTGTGGGATGGAGTTAAAGAGATTAGAAGGTTTAGGGACAGTAGAGGAAGAAATTTTTCATAGAATAAGTGAACAGCCAAGAACCCTTGTATTGGACTCTTCCGTGTTTATAAAATGGTTTTCGAAGGATAAAGAAGATGATATGTCAGATGCCATCAGTATATTAGAATCACTGACCAGTAGCGACATAATTATAGTATGTCCCGAAATTGCCATATATGAGCTTGCAAATGTCCTTTACTACAAACCTGATCTTGATTATGAAAAGACTAAAATTGCTCTGGAACAGTTTCTCAACCTAGGAATAGAGTTTATAAAGCTTTTTAAGAGTCTAATATTGGATGCTAATAAGATCAGGTATGAATTTGATATAACATTTTACGACTCTTCTTATCTGGCAGTTGCAAGGTTTTTTAGATTGAAATTTATTACTGCTGATAAAAAGCTATATGAGAGCTGCAGAGAATTTGAAAATATAGAGCTTCTTAAAAATTTTAGTTCTTAATGTTTAATTATGTATCATTGAAGCAGGAAGCAGACGCCAAATCTTCCTCTGGAATATTTGGGTAAGTTCTGTGGAACGGCAAACAGGTAACATGGATATTATAAAATACAGAAAAGATGCTGAATCATTCTTATATAAGGTAGATAAAGAGTATTACCTTCATTTTTCGGGACAGAAGGACAGCATTAATATAAGTGGTATTTATGATGAATACTTGATTTTATTATACGTTTATATATTATAAAATACTTTTAAAATGGGTAAAAGGTTATAGAAAGGATTGCAATTGGACTTAAAACAAAAGATAAGAAGTATTCCGGATTTTCCCAAGAAAGGAGTAGTATTTAGAGATATTACAACCCTCCTGATAGATGGGGAAGCATTTAAGTATTCAGTTGACAGGCTGGTTGAATACTGGCGGGGGAAAAAGATCGACGCAGTTTTAGGGGCTGAGGCAAGAGGCTTTATATTTGGAGGTGTAATGGCTTATAAACTGGGTGTAGGCTTTATTCCAGTTAGAAAACCGGGAAAGCTTCCCTACAGGACCTGTCAGGTTTCTTATGATCTCGAGTATGGGAAGAATATTTTGCAGATACATATTGATGCTATAAAAAAAGGCGATAAGATTTTAATTGTAGATGACCTTGTGGCAACAGGCGGTACAGCAAAAGCTAAAGCTGAACTTGTTGAAAAAATGGGTGGTGAAGTTGTTGGATTTTGTTTTTTAATTGAACTGGAGTTTTTAAATCCAAGAAAAATTTTAAAGGGTTATGATATATTTTCACTGATAAAATATGAATCAGAATAAAAAAGATTGAAATGGAGAGAGGTGATTATATATGGCTAAAAAAGAAAAGAAGGAGAAAAAAAGCAGCAGAGGAGATGGAGAAGATAAAGAATTAAAGGATAAATTTATGGGAGAGAGACTGGGTGGGAAGAAAGAAACCAAAGAAGCCGAAAAAGAGGAAAAAAGAGAGAGCGAAGAAGAAATAATAAAAGAGCTCCAGGAAGAGATTGATAAAATAACCACTAAAGACTTCATAACCCGGATGATGATGTCCCTTTCCAGCTTTGCTTATAAGAAAATGGGACTTCCTGTTGGAGTAAATGATAAATATAAGGACAGGCAGCAGGCGAAGCTTGCCGTAGATGGTTTTGATGCTCTGCTAAAGGTTATAATTGATGAAGTGAGCGCAGAGGAGAGAGAGAATTTAAAGTCTTCTTTATCTAATTTGCAGATAAATTTTGTTAAAATATTTCCTTAATCATTGAGTCCCGGGTGGGCATTAGAGTGGATTATTAATTGATGATTAACCTGTCTGGTTTTTCTTGATATAATCTCTTGCCTCTTTTATAGCTAGCTTTACAGCCTCTTTTGCGGTTTTAGCTCTAATTATATATGGAGTGTTTTCGCTATAGTAAGGACGAACCTCCCAGGTTTTTAGCCCGATGATAGGTTTATTAAAAGTTAATGTATAACCGATTTCAGAAAGAGTGCCGTAACTTCCATCAATAGCAATCACTGCATGAGATGAAAGTACTATTGGTACATTTCTGGCATAACCCATTCCAGTAGGTATTTTTATATCAACATATTTATTTGCGTCATTTTCGTCTGCAGTAGGGAGGATACCGATAGTTAATCCTCCTTCTTCTTTTGCTCCTTTGCAGGCAGCTTCCATTGTTCCACTCAAACCGCCGCAAATTAGAACAGCACCGTTTCTGGCTATTTCCCTGCCTACTTCATAAGCCAGGTTGTAAATTTCACTGTCTACTTGACTTCCGCCAATTACCGAGATTTTTATAATATTTTCTTTTTTCTTCATATTCTGATATCTTTTTAAATTATGATAAGCTTCTTAAATATTTTCCATTAAAAGTTTTGTATCAAATATATGATATTTTTTATATTATATCAAAAAAATTTCCTGTTAAATTTGGTTTTTGGTTAATTGTGATATATATTAAATAAAAGAGCTAAAATTACCAAATTTGGCAGGAAGGTATTTATGGATAGTTATATTGATGAGGCACGAAAATTATTAAAAAACTTTAAAGGTGATAATTACACTTTTGGCATTGGTTGTCTGAAAATATTAGGAGATTATGTCAATGAATTTGGTGACAACACGTTACTAATAATATCAGGTAGCAGTTGGGCAAAAGTGCTTCGAAGAAGAATACTAAATATACTGAATGAAAGTGGCATAAAAATACTGGCAGAAGTTGATACTGCTGCTCCCAATACCCCTGATAAAGATGTTATTAAGTTAGCTAATATTATTAATTCGACTAATCCGAAAAGCATAACATGTGTAGGTGGGGGATCTGCCATAGACTGTGCTAAGGCAGCAAATGTTCTGGCCTCTCTTACCCCGGGGGAAAATGATTTGGAACCATTTTTCGGGGTGGGAAAAGTTAGAGAGATCTCTAAAGAAAAGGAAAAGAAACCTTACCCGCTAATTGCTGTGCAAGTAGCTTCTGGGTCAGGGGCTCATCTTAGTGGAAATGCAAATGTTACGTTTACCAGGATCAATCAGAAGAAATTAATCAGTGATGATATTATAGTTCCACAGAGAGCAGTGTTTGATTACTATACCTCTCTTACTGCGCCTGGAGATTTGACAATGGATGGTGCATTGGATGGTCTGGCTCATTCGCTAGAGATTTATTTTGGAGCTGACGGCAGCAGCACAAAGTACAGTGAAATAGAAAAGGTTTGCCTGACTTCAATTGTCATTATTGTTAATACTCTGCCATTGCTTATAGATGATTTAAAAAATATAAAATATAGAGAGATGATTGGGCTGGCTACAGATCTTGGCGGATATGCTTTAATGCTTGGCGGAACAAATGGGCCTCATCTAAATAGTTATACTCTTGTAGATGTTGTGACTCATGGTAGAGCTTGTGCCATACTGATTCCATATTATACTGTATTTTTTTCTACTGCAATTAAAGATAAGCTTGAAAAGTTGGCTGGTATTTATAAGAGATATATTGATGCAAGGTATACCAGTGAGAAAATATTAAAGCTGGATGCAAGGGAGTTAGGTGAAGTAATAGCAAAAGCTATGATAGCCTTTTCTAATAAGATTGGCTTTCCAACTAAATTAGATGAGATAGAAAGATTTACTGATTCACATATAGATAGGGCAATTACAGCAGCTAAAAACCCTCAGCTTGATATGAAACTTAAAAATATGCCTGTCCCTCTCAGTGCTGAATTAGTTGATGAGTATATGAGACCTATAATTATGGCGGCTAAAGTAGGAGATTTTTCTCTGATTAAGAATATAAAGTAAATAGAATAAATTTTTTTTGGTGACATAACAAATTAGAAATATCTGATGGTAATATCAAAAGATGCCAAAAGCAATCTCTCAAATTCCATTTCCCCGGCAATTGGTTATTTGACAATTTGATTTTTAATAGATATACTCATATATGTAAAACTACAATACAATTATAGCAAGAGGTTAAAACATGGTAGAAAGAAAGCAGGATTATTTTAGGGTTCCTATAACTATGCCTTCGAATATGGTGTCATTCCTGGAGAATCTGGGTATCGAATGTAGAAAATCTGGTGGTCATAAAATAGCTAATACTATGATCGTCAGAAGCTCAATAAAACTTCTGATGGATTTAGACCTGGATATTTCAGGTATAAAATCAGAAGAAGAACTTGAGGATAGAATAAAAGAAGCTGCAAAGAGATATTAGGAAATAATAATATCATCTTCTATCCTAAACTTTAGAAACAAAAGCGGGAATCCTCGGTTTTTCAAATCCGAGATGAGAGCGTTAAGAACTAGGGCAGGATATGTCCATATATTTAAACTTTACTTTCAGTATCGAGATTTAAATGGAAAAAGTTGTTTTTTTTAATACAAAAGGTGGAACCGGAAAGACAACCATATGTTATAATTACGGCTGGTATTTAGCGGAAAAAAAGGACAAGAAAGTTCTTTTTATGGATTTTGATCCCCAGATTAATTTGGTTCAGGCCTTGGGTAAAGCATCAGACGAGAGTAAGGTAAATCTTGATAACCTTATGATTGATTATCTTAAAGGAAAAAAAATAAATTTTGAGGATTATGTCATAAAAATTACTGATAATATTGATTTACTCCCGTCTTCTAATAATATTTCGCTTGTCGAGGAATATCTGACAGATTATCTTCTAAATAAAACGTTTAGCGAACATAAAGTTTATAAAGCATTGAATAGAAATATGGTGATAAGGGATATATTTGAGGAAAATATCAGTGAAAATCACTATGATTATATAGTTATAGACTCGCAATCCAATTTTTCTCTTCTTTCTACAACGTCAATAATTTATGCCCGGAAAGTGGTTGTTGTTATAAAACCGGAATGGTTCTCTTTACTGGATATTGATTATCTTTTCAAGATAATTAAAAACCTGGAGAGAAAATATAATGTTGAAATAAAGATTGTGGGGATTATAGTTAATGCCTTTGAAAAAAGAAAGAAAGCTCCAAAGCATGTAGTAGATACCCTTCAGAAAAAATATGGTGACAGGTTAACAATATTTAATCAAAAAATAAGATATCTTGTACATTATGAAAAATCTATATCATTAAAAAGGGAACCAGTTTTTATATCATTTCCTTATGCGGAAGCTTCATATGATATCTTAAGATTGTTTTCTCAGGTTGAAAAGTCAGTAGATAGTTTAGGCTAATTATTATATAAAAAAACTTAAATATAAAAAAACAAGGAGGAGAAAAATGGTCTTTTCAAACAGAGATCGGGGCGAGAAGGAAATTTCTGGCAAAGAAGAAGAATCAAGGACATTGCTGACAATTGTGGGGAATAAAGCAAGAATAGAAGGTAAATTAGATGTTTCTCAATCCATAGAAATAGGCTGTGAAGTTGTGGGTGAGGTAATAGTTGATGGACAAATGGTAATCCAGAAAGAAGGAGTTGTCAGTGCTGATGTTACAACTATTGATGCCAGGATAATCGGAAAATTTGAAGGAAATATGAAAGGTACCGGTAAGGTTGAAATTACAGAAACAGGAGTAGTAGATGGTAACATAAAAACGGATTCACTGATTATAAATGAGGGAGGAATTTTTAGCGGAAAAGTTACTAGAATTACTCAAGAGGAAGAGAAGGGTAAAAAGAAGTTTAAACTGAAAGAAATGGAAGAAGAAAAAGTAAGCGCTAAGGCTGAGAAAAAAGAAAAAGAAGGAAAAATGAAAGAGTTCAAGTTAGGTGATATAGACGATAGCCTGAAATTATAAATTAGGACTGGCGGATTTTTGTCTTTTAAAATCAATTATTGGTTGGCATAAGCAGATTGAATATTTAATATTCTAATATTCTTTTGGGTTTTATTTTAATGCCGGAAATTTTCTCGTTGTTGTTTATTCTAAATATTTCTCTGTTGTACACAATAATATTTTTACCTTTGAATAGACCACCATCATCTATAATGAGGGAAATGTCTCTTTGAATTATGTTACCGAACATTTTTCCGGTGGAAGTGATTCTGACTTCTCCTGATGAAATTATATTACCTGTAACATCGCCTTCTATTATTGCATTTTTGGCTTTGATATTTGCTTTTACTTTTCCTTTCTCTCCAATTACAAGTTCTTTTTTAGATATAATCTCTCCAACTACTGTACCATCTATTTGAATAGGATGGGGAGAATAGATTCTGCCTTCTATACCTACTCCTTCTGCAATAATATTGTTATTATTATATTTATCTTCGGCCTGAGAAACTTTTTTACCAAACATTTTTATTCCTTAGCTAAGGAGTTTCTCTTATTTAGTTTTAATTAACGAAAATCTGATTAAAATTTTACATTATTTATGAAAAATAATAAAATTTTAATTTGAATAATATATCTATTATTCTTTTGTAAACTTTATTAAGATAGAGGGAAAAATGGATGAAAAAACACAAAAAAGAAAACCTGATGAAATATACTGTCCTGAATGCGCAAAGCCTATAAA
>JAUWQC010000055.1 GCA_030611285.1 bacterium
TCTCTTCTCCAAGGCCGGAAAAATAAAAATTAACTTCCAGCCGGTTAGGATAACTATTTTCGTTTTCTTTCTCACTTTTTTTATTTGTAAAAAAATTTCTTATTTTCTGCCATAATAAGGATAGACTGCTTTCAGTCTGATTATCCTCTGAACTATCGCCGGCAGTATTCCTAACATCAACCTCGATCTCTTTTTCATTTACGCCAGAATCTCCTCCGGTAACGGACTCCTCAACACTACTGCTTAACTGACCTGTGTCTGTCTCTGGTAAATCTGATACCATTAATTTGCTTTCATTATCATTTAAAAGAGAAGAAAATTTATTTTTTACAAAATCAGGATTATCAATATTATAAAAGATAATAAACCCGGCTGCCGCCAGAAGAATTATAATAAAAGTAAATCTTAAAATTGGACTCGGCCTTTTTTTTCTTTTTTTAGCCTGTTTATTTCTGATATTCATAAAATAATATAAATCATAAAATTATTTTCAACAGGTGGATAAAATAGTTATTACTTAAAAGTAATATTACTAAAATAATGGTTATTCATCAATTTTATATATCCTTACCAGGCTTGCTTCCGGCTGACAGTAAAATCTGAACTGTGAATATTTACCCTCTCCAAGACCTCTGGTCACGTAAAGAACAAATCTTTTAAAATAAAAAAGGCCTGAAGCAAATTTTGTCTTTATTTTACATCCTGAAACTACTGCTCCAACCAGTGGAAGTCTTACCTGGCCTCCATGAGTATGCCCGCTAAATATAATATCAACTTTCTTACTGGCCAGATTAATTATTGAATCATTATCAGGGGTATGCATAAGTGCTATGCGCAATTTACCTCTGTTGTTTATTTTATGTACTTTTTCTTCTTTTAATCTAAAAATATTCTTATAAATATTCTTATAATCAGATTTTTCTGGCAGTTCTGGCCTGTTATCTATAATATTACTGATATGAGAAAACGCTTTTGCTATATCAATCTTATTTATTATTGGGTCATCAAGTCCGATAATCTCAATATCACCTATATCATAACTGCCTATATTAATCCTCCTGCTTTCATTTCTTAAAACTTCAATACCAATGTCTTTTAATCTTTTTGCCATATGGGTAACATCATTTTCTCTTTTATATCTTCTTTTTCTTTTAAACATATTTTTTATAAACTCAGCTGGCGTCTTGCTATAATGATCATGCACACCAAAAACAACATATTTTCCATATTTTGCCTTAAGCGGCGAAAGCATTTTGATAAGATATTCGATATTTTTATCATTCTCCGTTAAATCACCGGTAATAAAGATAAAATCCACATTTAATTTACTTAAGTTCCTTACAAATTTGAATAATTTTTTTCCTTTAGAATTTTTCCGCAGATGGAAATCAGACAGATGCAGAAATGTAAGAACAGGATTAGAGTTGTCTTTAACAGCAAGATTATTCTTACCGGCTTTAAATTTCAGATTATCTTTTATGAAAATATCCACGTCTGACAATTTAAAATTAGCCGGCTCATACTTGAACGCATATAAGTATAATACTGCCAGTACAGCCGCAATTGCTGCGCACATATAAATAATCCATAACATATACGATCTTTTCTCTTTCTATAAAATACTATGAGTTTAAAAATTTATAAGATAATACCACAAATTTTCCATAATTTAACTCATTTATTGCTGCCAGTGGAGCTGACAGTGCCAATAAGTATACAGTCAGAAACAAGTGGAGCATAAATCCTATAAAGAAAAATAACTGTATCGATAAAAATAATCTTAATTGCAGCAATATAATATAAAAAATTATAGCTTAACATATCAAAAAAATAATAAAAAAAATTGACATGATAGACTAAATATATTAATATTACTAATATGCATAATATTAATATGAATATTATTGAAGGTTAGAAACAGAATTAATTTGATAAGTGAGATTAAGCAAATGAACAAAATAAAAATTTCTGTATTCTTAGACAATGATGTTATGTTAAAACTGAAAATTCTGGCTAAACTTACTAATAAATCTAATTCTTTTATAATAAGAGAAGCAGTTACTGAATATATAGCTAAAAAAATTCCTAAGAAGGAAATTAATATTATTGGAATTGTTGACAGTGGCGATCCTCATTTTGCTGAAAATGATGAAGATGAATACCTGAAAGGTCTTGGGGAAGATTAACTTATATTTTTTGTTAAGGTTTATAAAACTCAAATTAAATGATCAGGTGAATTATAATGGAAAAAGAAAGAACATCAATACTTTTAGATAAAGATGTTATGTTGGAGCTTAAGAGACTGTCTAAAACAACTAATAAATCTACTTCTTTTCTTATAAGGGAAGCTGTTAACAGCTATGTGGCTAAAAAAGCTCCTAAGAAGAAAATAGGTATAATTGGAATTGCAAGCAGTAGCGAATATTCAGATATCGCAAATAAAAAAGATGAATATCTAAAAGGCTTTGGGGAAGATTAATTAAAATTTATAGTAGGGAAAAAATGCAAGTAATCGTAGAAACTAGTGTGCTGTACTCCTTAATGAATAATAGAGATAAAAATCATAAATTAGTTAAAAATTACTTTCTAAATAATAAAAATATTTATTATATTCTGCCATCCACAACAATACCAGAATTATGTTATCTTATTAACACAAAATTAGGACCTTATTTCGAAATAAAATTACTTGAAGAAATTAATAGAAGTTTTCAATTAGAACTTCTAAAAGATGAGGACATCATAAGAATTATAGAAATATTAAAAAAATATGATACTCTTAATATTGGCTATGTAGATGCCTCAATTGTAGCTATAGCTGAGCGGCTTAAGATTAATAAAATTCTTACCCTGGATAGAAAGCATTTTGAAGTTATTGCGCCAAGGGGATTTGACTATTTTGATATACTTATATAAAAATTTTTTAAAAACTTATATAAAGTTTTCACTTAAAACATAATTATGGTTATGTCAATAAAGCAAGTATTTGGATAATTATAAAATACTTTATATAATTTTAAGATTATAAAAAAAAGGATGAAAATGGTTCTACTTATTGGAGCAACAGATTTCCTGGGGCCTCCAGTTCTAAAAAAACTACTGGAAACCAGTTATGATGTCAATTGTCTGGTAAGAACAGACAGCGATAGATCCAGGCTTTTAGATGCTGCAAGGTCTGCAGGTAAAAAGATTACATTCAGTACAGGAAATTTGCAGAGTGGGGATTCGATAATTTCAGCCATTAAAAAAGCAAAAAGCGCAGTCTATATGGTTAACCTTAAATATACCCATCTCCTGGAAATATTCCTTCACACAATCAAGCTCACCGAACTTAAAAGAGTTGTTTTTATAAGCTCCACCACTGTTTTAATCCCTCTTGAATGTATGGTTAAGAAGCAAAAAATATATTCTGAAAATCTGATAAAAGATCCCGGCCTGGACTATACAATCCTCCGGCCCTCTATGATATACGGCTGCCCGGATGATACCAATTTTTCAAAAATGATCCGTTTTATAAAAAGGAAAGGTTTTTTTATAACTTTCGGAAGCGGTAATAATCTAATCCAGCCCATATATATTGAAGATGCAGCCGATTCCATTGTTAATGTCCTGGATAATAAAAAAACTTACCAAAAAACCTACAACATTGCCGGTAAAGACTCATTAAAATATAATGAAATGCTGGATATTGTAAGAAACAAATTAAAAAAGAAATTTAAAGTAATAAAAATCCCTATTAAACTCGGCATATTCTTAATCTCAATATACTCCAAAATCTTTAAAAATCCATCCCTGACTCCTGACCAGATAGAGAGGATGACAATCAATAAATCATATCCATATGATAAAGCCAGAGAAGATTTTAACTTCTCTCCTACAAGCTTTGAAGATGGTATAGAAAAATTAATAAAGGAGTTAGAAGTTCAGAATTAAAAATATAAACAATCAGATAACTGCTGCTTTTAAAAAATTTAAATGAATCACCAAAAAATATCTGGATCAGTTTGCGCCCTTACCAGTAAGTGCTGCTTTTACTGTAACTAAAAAAATCTTTATATCCAATAGTATTGAAGCATCCTTAATATATAATTGGTCATACATAACTTTATCCGGAATTGAAAGCTGGTCCCTTCCACTAATTTGAGCAAGCCCGGTTACCCCTGGCCGGACTTTATCCACACCCTTTTCTTTCCGCAGTTTTATCAGCAGTTCCTGGTTATACAATGCAGGCCTGGGACCTACAAAACTCATATCACCTTTCAATATATTTACAAGCTGAGGAATTTCATCTATGCTTGATCTTCTGAGCATGGTTCCAATCCTGGTGTTCAAATTACTCTGGTTTTTCAGTCTGTCAGTCGGGATATCGGCAGTGCCTTTCTTCATGGTCCTGAATTTATATATGGTAAAATACCGGCTATTTATACCAATCCTTTTCTGCTTGAATATTACACCCCCGGGAGAATCAATTTTTATCAGTATTAGTATAATAATCCAGAATGGAATGAATAATATTATTGAAATAATTGAGAATAATATATCAAAAATTCTTTTTGTAACTCTGTAAACCATAAACTAAAAACCCACCAGTCTCTATCCCTGCAGCTTGGAGGACCACATCTTCTTCTCATTAAAATTAGGAACAATCTTTTTTAAATCTTTAAATAGGTTTTTATAATCATAAAGCTGGATCTCTTTTTCAATATTGAACAATAAATTTTTTATCTCTTCCCTGTTTTCCTTACTTTTATTCCTGGTTACAAATATTGAAGGAAAATCTGTGGGTATAAGTTTTTCATCACTATTTATCAGTTCTTCGGCAAATTTCTCTCCCCGTCTTACCCCGGAATAAGTAATTTTAATATCCTTTTCAGGCTCTAATCCATACAACTTTATCATATTTTTGGCCAGCTCTAAAATACTTATCGGCTTTCCCATATCAAGAACATAGATCTCGCCGCCTATGCTCATTACACATGCCTGTATTACCAGCTGTGAGGCTTCGGTAATGGTCATAAAGAACCTTGTCATTTTAGGATGGGTAACAACCACCGGTCCCCCGCTTTCTATCTGGTTCTGGAATATGGGCATTACACTGCCCTGGCTCCCAAGCACATTTCCAAATCTTACAATTATAAAGACCGTATCCCTGACTTTTGAAAGTGTCTGCAGATATTTTTCTGAAAGCAATTTTGATATACCCATTATATTCCTGGGGTTAACCGCTTTATCCGTAGAGAGCATTACGAACTTTTTAACTCCGCTGGAGATAGACAATTTTGCCAGTGCTTTTGTGCCCAGAAAGTTATTCTGCAATGCAGCTTCCGGGTTTAATTGCATAAGCGGAACATGTTTATAAGCCGCAGCATGAAACACAACCTCGGGTTTATACTTCTTAAACACACCCCTGATGCTGGCTCTATCTCTTATATCAGTAACAATGGGTATAGCATTGGGATAATCAAGTTTTGTAGAAAGTTCCTGTTCTATTAAGAATATATTATTCTCCGAATGATCAACAAGAATCAGATTTGATGGTTTAAACCTTATTACCTGTCTGCAGAGTTCAGAGCCAATAGATCCTCCCGCGCCGGTTATAAGGATTGATTTGCCTTCAAGCTGATCTAAAAGTTGACTGTAGTTAAGATTTACAGGCTTTCTCCCTAAAATGTCTTCTATCCGTATATCCCTTAACTGATATAGGTGCGCTTTTCCATCTATTATCTCATACAAGCTGGGAAGGGTTTTACAAAATATCCCTTCTTCTTTTGCCTTAAAAGTGACATTCTTCCTAACCTCGCCGCTGGCTGAGGGTATTGCGATTATTATTTCATCAATAGCCAGCTTTTTAATAAATTTCTTAACTTCATCAGTTTTTCCAAAAACTTTTAGCCCATGAATTTGATGCCCGATTTTCGCCTTATCGTCATCTAAAAATCCTACAGGAATATATTCGCTGTCCTTCTGTCTTATCATCTCTCTTACTATCATCTCGCCTGCATCACCGGCGCCAACAATCAAGGTTCTCTTCCTGCGGGTATAAATGCTTCCGAATTTCATCTCATTAAACATTCTGACTGAGAATCTTGAACCCACAATCAAAATTAAAGTAAGGAGAAAATCTATTATAAGTATGCTTCTTGGAAAATATTCTGTTTCAACTATATAGAAAACAAATATCATAACTAAAGAACTTAAAGCCAATGACTTAATAATGGCAAGGAAATCTCTAAAACTGGCATATTTCCAGATTTTTTTATAGATGCCAAATAGAATGAAGCTTAGAAGTTTAACAGCGACTATTATTGAAGTGTACGTTATGAAATCTTTTGCGTGCTCAGGAGAAAGGCCACCCAATCCTCTTATTTCCAGCTGTCCTCTTAAATAAAAAGATATAGTAAAAGATGAAAAGAATATAATTACATCAAGTAATACTTGAATTATATTACTTTTAATTTTTAGTAAATTCATTTCAATATTTTAATTTTTTACTAGCTAAATTTACTTCAGATTCTCTAAATAATCTTTACCAACTATTATGGCTGCATCTGCATCTTT
>JAUWQC010000270.1 GCA_030611285.1 bacterium
AGAATATAGGAAATTGCTTTGTTCCTCACCCTTCTTACGGGTGGGTAACCTTGCTAAATTAGTTTTTTATTATAATTATAATTATATAATATTAAGTTTTTTCATAACTTTTCTAACTTCTGCAATTTCTTCCTCCGTACCGGGAGTTAAGGGCAAACGAGGTATACCTGCATTATATCCTACCATTTTCATAGCTTCTTTAAGAAGAGCACAGGGATTAATACGACCATTTTGCCCCATTATTCTAAATAAAGGTAAATATTTCTGTTGCATCTTTGCGGCCTCTCTAACATTACCTTCATTAAACGTTTCAATCATCTTTCGAAGCTCTTTCCCGATTATATGGGATGCTCCACTAATAATGCCACCAATCCGCTCTGTACCTCCTTGAGCATAAGCTTCCAAAACCATCGTATCGTCTCCGCAATAAACAATAAAGTCATCGGGAGTAGAATTAATAAAGTCGGTCATCTGTTTCGGATTGAGTTCCGCCTCTTCTTTTACGGCAACAATATTTTCTATTTCTGCAAGTTTTGCCAGCGTTTCAGGATTTACGTTAACTCCAGCAAATATTGGAATATTGTAAACCATTATATTGATATTTACTGATTCGGCTACTGTCTTAAAATGGAGATAAAGTTGGTCTTGCGAAGGTTTAGTATAGTAAGGTGAAACAACCATCACTGATTCAAACCCTAATTCTTCCGCCTTTTTTGCCAATGCAATTGTTTCTTTAGTTGAGGTTGCGCCAACGCCCGGAATTATAGGTATTTTGTCACCAACTGCTTCTTTGATCATTTTAAAAAGTTTTACTCTTTCTTCAAAGTTCATAGTAAAGAATTCTCCAGTGGTTCCACCTACTATTATGGTATCTGCTATTTTATCTTCAACTAATTTTTTAGCAAGTGATGCTGCTGCTTCATAATCCACACTTTGGTCCTTTTTAAATGGGGTCACCATTGGGGTTAGCATTTTTCCGTATTTTTCTTTATTAAACATTAAAATGCCTCCTTATTATTATTTATTTTTAATTTTTATTTCGATTAATATTGTATCCCATCTCTTCAGAAATACAATCACAATATTCTTTAACTTTTTTGGCGATATTTGGTATATTGCTTTCATTTATTCGGAATGCTGGACCAGAAATACTCATAGAAGCGATAACCTTTCCGGTATAATTTCGTATTGGTCCTGGCACACATTGGACTGCTTCTTCATGTTCCATATTATCTACTGCATATCCTTGTTCTCGGATTTTTTTAAATTCATTTTCGAGTTCTTTTTTATTTGTGATAGTATTTTCTGTATATTTTTTTAATCCCTTTTCTTTCACTATTACATCAACTTTATCTTTAGAAAGATAGGCCATTATTGCCTTTCCCACAGCAGTACAATACAGAGGAGTTCTTTTGCCAATCTCAATATGGGAGTATAGACCTTTATTAGATTCTTCTCGCTCAATAGAAACAACGCTCCCTTCGTCTAAAACCCCTAAATGCACTGTTTCATTAAATTCTTTAGATAATTTTTCTATATGGGGATGGGCTATTCTTCTTAAATCCATATTTTTAATAACTACACTCCCCAATTCAAAAAACTTTATACCAAGTTT
>JAUWQC010000188.1 GCA_030611285.1 bacterium
CCGAGAAACAGAAAAAGGCAAGGGAGGCGATAGAGGAGAATTTTAAATCTCTATGGGATAAGTATGGAGATCATATTGTAAATAATAAATTGGATGAGGATTTTAAGAGTCAACAACGAGAAAGTCTGAAAATAGTTCTTCTTTATGCATTAGGATCTGAACCTCATCCCGTTATCACTTCCCCTTTAAAAATAACCCCTCCTCCTCCTTATCAAGCGGGGGATATAGTTAATGCCGAATTTACAATTGCCAACCAAGGTACGCTCCCTATCAAATTTAGTGTATTGACTGTAGGTGGGCGTGATAATGATAACCAAGTTGCTGATTTTAGTCATAGACAGAATATTATTCTTAAACCAATTGAGTCTTATGATTATAAGGGAACTCTTACCTTGAACAAGGTGGGGAACTATCACTTCTTCTGTGCTTACCAAACACCGGATGACGAGTGGAATACAAATGTCGATTTGGGTTCTGGGTTAGTTGAGGAGGATAGGACAGAAGATATTAGTGTTGAGGAAAACGAAGTTGAACCTCTACCAGCAGAGATGATAGAAATTAATCTTTATTTTTCTGATTCTCAGGCGATGTATCTGGTGTCTGAAAGAAGAAAAATACCTAAAACTTCCACATTAGCAAGACATATTGTAAATGAGCTTATTAAAGGTCCAGCTAGCCCCGACCTTTATCCCACTATTCCTCAAGGCACTCAAGTTAATGAAGTTTATATTGCCGGCGATATTGTTTATATAGATCTGTCTGAGGAAGTATTTAAAAATCATCCCGGAGGAAGTAGTGGTCAGTTGATGACTGTCTATTCCATAGTAAATACTTTAACCGAAATTCCCCCGATTAGAAGTGTGCAAATATTAGTGGAGGGAAATGAGAAGAAAAGCTTGGTTGGCCATATAGATATCAGCAGACCTCTTCTCAGAGATGAAGATTGGATTAAACCATAAAATTTAAATGATATATTTAGTAGTTAGGCAGAGAGGGAAATAAAGATTAATATTATCAATTTAAATCAAATTCTTAGAAATCAAATTATAATAATTGTTTTTATAACCTGGATATTGAACCAGAGTTTGAAATTATTTATTTTTTATTTTACGGAAAAAAATGGGATGTCATGAGATTTTTTGGAGCCGGAAGGATGCCCCCAGTACTCATTCCGCTCTTTCTGCGTGTGTAGCGGTACCCATTGGCTTCAAAGAAGGTTGGGAATTTGTTGCCCTTGATTTGGAATGGGGACTTTATATCATTAAAAGATAAATTTAAATTCATTACAAAGAAGGTGAGGATTAATGGGACTTAGATTAACTATTCTAAAGAGTGAAAAGTTAAAAATAATATTTTCAATGTTGATAATTTTCTCTCTATTATTATCTACTTTTATGTCAGTAAACGCTGGATTATTCGGTGAAAAAATAAAAAAAATTAGTAACAACGAGCTTAAAGAAATTAAAGTTGAATTAAACCTCTCAAAAGATCCTAATTTTTATTCTTATACTGATTCTATGCTAAAAGAGGCTCTTGATAAGGAAATAAATTCTCAGGAAACACCGGGTTTGACCTTTGGATCTTTTGTTCTTAATGCCCTATATGAAGAAAAATTAGTAGAGATGTGTTACCCTAATTTTAATGATAAAAAATCAAGCTTATTTTTTTCTAAATTGGCGGACAATCTTAGTAATTGGCAAAAAAACTTTGCCAGCAAAACAACCAAAATAGCTCTCCAGGGGGTTATTGAAGCTTATCTTAAGATGCCTAAACTTGGTATGGGAACAAGCACTTTATTCTTAGCTATAGATCTTGTCCAAATAAATGTTGCAATAGCAAAACTGGTAGATGTGGTCCGTAATCGTGCACTTTTTTACTATTTATTTAATCGCTCCCAAGGTGATTCCCATAAGACAGCCTGGGGAGAAGGCATACCGCCTTTATACGATAACTGGCAAATAGAAAGTTTTTTTCAGTCTTTATGGAATAAATACGGAGAGGCTATTTTATCAGATAACCTAGATAATTTTAAAAAAGAACAACACGAATTTCTAAGAATACTCATCCTGAAAGCTCTAAATCGGCCTCCAAATCCTCCTACTAATATGATCCAATTAAAATCTGATGGGAAGACTATCTTAAAGATAGGTAAAACAACCACTGAAAAGACAGTAATTCTTAAAGCTAAAGTAAGCGACCCTGACGGGAATAAAGCAAGATTACAGATAGAGTTAAGAAGACTTGATGAATATGGAGGGCAGTTTGATGAAGACAAAGGAGGACTACAACAAAGCGACCTATTTGAGAATAATAGTGAAATTATGATCCCTATTTATGAATTAGCCGATGATGATTATCATTGGCGGGCAAGGGCCATAGACGAACATGATCTTGTAAGTGAATGGATAAGTTTTGGAGGTAATCCTGATTCAGCGGTTGATTTTGCTGTTGGTCAGGAAGTCGTTACTCCAATTTTAACTTCTCCTTTAAAAATAACTTCTGACCCTCCTTACTATATAGGAGATACAATTAATGCTGAATTTAGTATTACTAATAAAAATACAACTCCTATTACTTTTACCGTTTTAACTGTAGGAGGGAGAGACCCTAATAACCACGTTTCAGATTTTACCATTAGACAAAACATCACTCTTGAAGCATCTGAACCTTATAACTATCAAGGAACTCTTACTTTAAATAAAGTGGGAGATTATCACTTTTTCTGTACTTATCAAACGCCAGACGGTAATTGGAATACAAATGTTGATTTGGGTTCTGGGTTAGCTGATGAGGATAGAACAGAAGAAATTGTGGT
>JAUWQC010000127.1 GCA_030611285.1 bacterium
CTCGGTAGTTATACGATTAATACCTTCTTTCTTATTATAGTAAGCCTGAGCTACTGCAGTATTAGGTTTGTGACTTCCAGGAGGACTTGTTCCCTCATATTTATAGAAAATCTTTGCCGGTGTATCTAAAACTTTCTCTAACCTGTGCGCCCGAAACAAGGTAGTAGGCCTCCATAATCTATAAATATCTCTTACCTCCTCGGGAATTTCAATCCAGCGTTCAGTGCTTACCTCCTGTTTTATCAGCTCCATGGGAAATAATGGAGCCAGATCATCAGGAGTTAGAGGTTTCCCTGTGACTGGATGCAAGGCTGGTGGAAGAGGTTCGGGTAAATCTGCCTGGATATTATACCATTTCTCTGGTATCTCCTCCTCATCCAGTACAAACTTCGTTCTTTTGTCCATTTTATTCTCCTTTCTTTTTTTATAAATAAAAAAACAAGAAATTAAAAATAAAAATTAAAGAAGTGTCAAGTAAAGACAGGTTACCTGTTCTTTATAATTATAGGACTTCTTACTTCTTTTTTTAAAGCTATTTTATCAAGCAATGTTTTACTTTCTGCAAAATCACTTACTATGCTTTTTAAATCCAGTCTTAAAAGAGGAAAAAGAGGATCATTTTTCTTTAAATAAAATCCATTTTTTATGAGAAATTTAAATGGAATAAGTGGGCTGTTCTCATATTCCTCTTCATCTATATCATCATTTAATCTCTTGCCAATAGATTCTACTGATTTCACCTTATCTTTTATTAAATCCTTTTCAATCTCAATCAGCAGTCTTTTTGCCACACCTATTCCCCTGTATTCGGAAATTACATAAATACATCCTAAAAAAACACTGTCAAAATCCGGAGGAAAAATGTTAAAATTCCTGAGCCTGGGAAAAAGATAGTAATTTCCCGCCAGAATAATTCCTATACACTTCCCCCTGGCAAAGGCAGCTTTGATTCTCCCCCCATGTTCTTTAAAGGAAATAATTTCTTTTCTTTTATCTTTCCTGGTGCTTTCTTCAAACAACCTGCCCTTGAGGAAGCTACTTAATTCGCGGATACTTCGAACTTTAGATAATTCTTTTAAAAAACTGGTCTTTTCACAATCAAACCAATAACTGCATTCAACACATTTAAATTCTATTTTCCCCAGTTGTTCACAAGAAAGATCTTTTATCATTAAATTCAGATCCATAGCTATAGAAAAAAAATAAAATCTTATACTAAAATAATTATAGCACTATAAAGAATTGTTTGAACTTTTAAAAACTTTTTTGAACTTTTAGAGTTTTTAATATATATTACATATTTACAAACAATAAGAGCATTAAAACGCTGGCAGGTCTGATTTTTTATGAGTAAAAAAATTACATTTGATTACTGGCAACATCTATATTCAAACAGAACTGAAAATATGTTCTCTTCTGAGATAAGGGATTTGCTTTCACTTTCCGCAAGACCTGATATCATCTCTTTTGCCGGGGGGCTGCCTGAAGTAAGAGCGCTAAGTTTTCAAAAATTAGAGAGATACATTAAAAGAATCCTAAAAGCAGATGGGGATATAAGTCTGCAATATGGCGGTTCCGATGGTTATTATCCGCTCAGAACCAAATTGATAGAAGTAATGAAACTGGAGGGTCTGGATGTAGTAGAAGAAGACATAATCACTACTACCGGCGGTCAGCAAGCCCTGGACCTACTGGCTAAAGTTTTTATCAACACTGGTGATACTATTATTGTAGAGTCGCCTGCCTATACCGGAGCACTAAACTCATTCAAATCATATGAAGCAAAAATAATTGAAATACCTGTAGATGATAATGGTATCAATATTTTAATTTTAGAGGAAAGGCTAAAGGAACTGGAAAAGAAAAAAATTCAGGTAAAATTTATATATTTAGTACCCAACTTCTCCAATCCATCCGGAATAACTTTAAGTCTTCTGCGCAGAAAAAAGATATTGGAACTTGCAAAAAAATACAGGACTATAATACTTGAGGATAATCCTTATGGAATGCTTAGATACGAAGGCAAGTCTCTGCCTACAATAAAGGAACTTGACACCAAAGGCGATAACCAGAATGTAATTTATCTGAGCACGCTTTCAAAACTTCTTGCCCCCGGATTAAGGATAGGCTGGATTGTGGCTCCGCACCCCATACTGGAAAAAATAATGCTGGGGGTTCAATCCACAATCCTCTGCGTGAGCGCTTTTACACAGAGAATTGCCTATGAATATTTCTCAGATCCGTCATGGTATGAGAATATAGATCGGTTTATAAGCATATATTCCAGGAGAAGAGATGTTATGATAAAGACCCTGGAAGACACTTTTCCTAAAAGCGCCAGCTGGTCAAAACCTAAAGGTGGTTTTTTTATATGGCTAAAACTGCCTGAGTATCTTAACACCAAAGAAATTCTTGCTGATGCTGTGAGAAATAAAGTAGCTTATGTCCCGGGAAGCGGTTTTTATGCAGATGACAGGGGACTAAGTGAGGCAAGACTTGCTTTCTGCACTGAAAATACTGAAAGAATAGAAAAAGGTATTAAAATTTTATCCAGAATAGTAAAAGAGAAAATCAAATTATATAAAAGTTTTAAATAAAAATATCAATTTAATAAAAGAGTGATAAAAATGAAAAAAAATATTGCTGTACTTATGGGAGGAAGATCTCTTGAAAGAGAATTTTCCATAAAAAGCGGCCAGAGAGTTTCAAATGCTCTAAGAAGACTGGGCCATAATGTTA
The DNA here is from genome assembly GCA_030611285.1 of bacterium. Classification (GTDB taxonomy): domain Bacteria; phylum Actinomycetota; class Humimicrobiia; order Humimicrobiales; family Humimicrobiaceae; genus Hydromicrobium. The sequence goes on from JAUWQC010000127.1 coordinate 2,740, forward strand.
TAAAATTAGATGTTGATGAATCTATAGTAGATAACCTGAATTCGGAAAAAATAGACCTTGCCTATATTGCGCTTCACGGAAAAGACGGGGAAGACGGCACCATACAGGAGATTTTAGAAGTGCTAAATATCCCTTATACCGGTCCGGGTGTCTATCCCAATGTTTTAAGCTTTGATAAGATAATTTCAAAACAGATATTTATAAGTCATAACATACCCACTCCTCCCTTCTACTTTTTAAATGCAAGTTCATTCAGGGAATTAGGTTCATCAAAGCTGCTGCCTTTCATAGTAAAAAAAATAGGTCTGCCGCTGGTGGTAAAACCATCTGCGCAGGGATCTGCGCTCGGAATAAAACTGGTAAATAATGCCAAGGATTTACCCGATGCTATAATTTCCGCTCTGGGCTATAGCAAAAAAGTAATACTGGAAAAATTTATTGACGGGATAGAACTCGCAGTAAGCATTATTGGAAAAGAAAAACCAAAGACACTCCCGGTAGTAGAAATTGTACCAAAAAAGAAATTTTTTGATTTTGAATCAAGAACTAAAATTGGAGAGGTAGATTACTTTGTTCCAGCAAGAATATCTTCTTCTCTAGATAAAAAAGTAAAAGAGGTAGCTATTGCAGTTCATAATTCTCTTAAATGCGCCAAATTATCCAGGGTTGATATTATGCTGGACAGGAAAGAGAAAATTCCTTACGTTCTGGAACTGAATACTTCTCCAGGCATGACGGATACGAGCCTTCTTCCAATGGCGGCAGAAGAAGCAGGTATATCCTTTGAGGAGCTGGTAGATGAGATTATAAAGATGTCTTTAAGTGACTGATTGACTAAACTTACGTTCTCATTTTTTCACTGTGTCCCTGTAGCTCAGATGGATAGAGCACAGGATTCCTAATCCTGTTGTCGGCAGTTCGA
>JAUWQC010000072.1 GCA_030611285.1 bacterium
ATTAATATTTTTTTATATCATTTGTTATCTATTTTATGTCTTCCTCTTTTGTACTCTAAACCCAAATTTGGCAAATTATAATCATCTATAAAAGATCAAAAAATTTAACAAATCAATTAGGATAATTTTCGCATTATCACAGCCAATCTCTACCATTGGGATATATAAGTGCTTTTATATCCTCCCCAGCTCTTAACCTTTTAAATGCAGTTTCCCATTCTTCCAAAGAATATTTATTAGTAATTAACGGATCTAGATTTAATACCCCACTGGTTACAAGTTCTACTGCTCTTTGCCAAGTCTCGGACCCGTTCCAGCTCCAGCAGCCATGAATATTAAGTTGACCGAGGCAGACCTGATCAAAATCAAGGGAAATCGGTTCACCCCACAAACTTATAAAGGCCAGCTCACCCTTTCCACCTTCACCTTCATAAGCTCTCCTAGCACAATCTATGGCATGCTGTGCTCCCACTATATTGTTTCCTACCCTGGCACCTGCAGCTTCCAGGACGAAATCTGCCCCTTTACCACTGGTGAGTTCCATAACAGTTTTTTCAGGATGCTCATCAGAATAAAGTATATAATCAGCTCCTATCTTTTCCCCTACTTCTAGCCTTTTTTTATCCTTTTTTAATCCAATCAAAGCTACTTTCGATGCTCCTCTCATCTTTGCAAATTGTACTCCAAGTAATCCCATGGGACCTGGTCCTACCACCACTACGAAATCTCTAGCTTTTACTGAGGTCCTTTCCTGCATAATATGGATTATTCCAGTATGCAGCTCTGTCATAGCCCCGTAATCTAAATTGAAGTCCTTGGGTAACTTGTAACATACATCCTCCGGCATCGACATATAAGGAGCATAAGCTCCATCTCTTGTAACACCAAGCCAACCTGTGGGAGTTTCGATATCACCCACAATATGGTCTCCCTCTTTTATCTTTCTCACATCCTTTCCTATTTTGTAAGCTACCCCGGAAAATTCATGTGCCAAAGTTACAGGCGCTTTATAAAAATGCTTGTCATCTTCAATCAAGAGATCACTCCCACAGACTCCTGCTGCCCATACTTTCATAAGCACCTCATTCGGCTGGATCTTAGGTTCAGGTACTTCCTGAATGGCAACATTACCTTTTCCTTCTTTTAGTTTTCTTAATGCTTTCATTTTTATACCCATTCCTTTCACTTCGCTTAAGGCACAAAACATGATGAAAAACTGTTGTCCTTAAGCCTATTTTATTTTATAAATATATTATTGATTGCCTTTTTAATCTTTTTTTCAGACTTTCACCTCTCTATTAACAAAATTACTTGATTTCTCTTAAATTATGATTATTTAACTCAACTCTAAATTAATTGAGTTAAATTTATAACCATTCTTCAGTATATTTCTCATTCTCAATTTGATTTTTTACAAATTTACCCTATTATTATATATCACCTTTTGTAAATGACAAAAAATTTTTTAAAAAATCATTCCTAGTATAATCTGCGAAAAGATTTATTTTGATAAAAGATTTAGTGCAAATTCTTTTGCTTTATTTAAATCTTTATCATTAGGCTTACCTTTATTTATCCCACTTTCAGATATTACAGTATCAAAACCTAAACAGGAAAATTCACCAATGATTTCAAAACCTTTTTTCGACAACTTCGATTTTAAATGTTCATGGAAACTCATACTTTTATTAACTGCACCACTAGTTGAAAAAATAAATGCTTTTTTAGATATTTGATTTGGTAATTTGTCTATGATATCAAATAACTGTTTATGATGCCTACCCCAATATATACCAGAACCAAAACCAACTAAATCATGCTGACTAATAATGCCTAAATCAATATCTTGTGTTTTTAATAATTTTGCATTTAAAACTTCTGCCATTGCTCTGGCAACCTTTTTAGTATTTCCATGATGTTCAGAATAATAAACAATTAATGTTTTTAATTTCATTATCCTCTATTAATAAATTAACATAATATATTTGATATTCTAAAATCCTCTTTTAAATCTCTATATAAAGATTTATATACCTCATATATTTTCTTATATTTCTCTACATCTTCCCTAATTGGCTCAATCTGGTCTACCTCTTTTATAGTCCTATCTACTGCCTGCTCTACACTGCCATATATACCAGCCCCAACCCCAGCAATAAGTGCTGCACCATAGGCTGGACCCTCTTCAATATTTAGAGTTACTATTTTAGTGGAAAGTATATCTGCTATAATCTGCCTCCAGAGCCTACTTTTTGCACCTCCACCAAATAGAACTACTTTATCTGAAGATATACCTACATCTCTCATAAGTGAGAGACAGTCTAGCTGGCTAAATGCTACTCCTTCCATTATGGAGCGCACAAAGTGATCCTGGCTATGTGGGTAAGATATTCCAAAAAATACACCCCTTGCGTAGGGATCTCCATGAGGGGTTCTCTCTCCTGATAGGTAGGGTAGGAAAATTAGACCACCCGAGCCAGGAGGTACATTTTCTGCCTGCCTGTTTAGTAGCTCATATCCCTTTACATGAGGATATGTATTTTCTATCTTTTTAGATGGCCCAAATGTATCATAATACCATTTAAGCGAGCCTGCAGCAGAAAGGGTTACCCCTGTTAGATGCCATTTTTTTGGTACAGCATGACAGAAAGAATGTACCCTACCCTCTTTGTCATACAGGGGAGTATCACTAGAGGCAAATACCACACCACTTGTCCCAATAGAATCTGATATAAGCCCCTGTTTTATAATACCCGAGCCTACAGCGCCTGCTGCATTGTCACTTGCGCCTCCAACAATGGGGGTACCCTCCACCAGACCTGTAAGTTGCGAAGCAGATTTATTTACCTTAGAGCTAACTACAGTAGATTCATACACATCTGATAGAAAACTTTTATTAATTTTAAGCCCTTCTAATATTTCATCAGACCAGTTTCTTTTTGGTATATCCATTAAAATTGTGCCCGCTGCATCTGATACTTCGCTTACGTATTTTCCTGATAGCCTGTATCTTATGTAATCTTTAGGAAGAAGTATTTTATATATTTTCCTGTAGTTATCTGGTTCAGCCTCTTTTAGCCATAAGATTTTAGGGGCAGTAAATCCTGGAAGAGCTTTGTTGTAGGAAAGCTTTATAAAGCCTTCATATCCAAATATACTATATATTTTATCACACTGTCTGTATGTTCTCTGATCGTTCCACAGAATTGCCGGTCTTATTACCTCTCCACTACTATCTAAAAATACACTCCCATGCATCTGGCCTGAAAGGCCTATGCATGCGATATTTTGTGGAGATATATTTGAGATAGAAAGTGCATCTTTTATAGTGAAAACTACTGCCCCCCACCAATCCCTGGGATCTTGCTCTGCCCAGCCTGGTTTGGGAGTATAAAGCTTATAGTCCTTTGTGCTTGAAGCTACAAGACACCCGTCTTCATCAATTATTATAGACCTCGTTGAAGTTGTTCCTATATCTATACCAAGAAGATAGTTCATAATCAATTGTCCTCTTATATATTGTGTTAATGTAATAAAAAATTTAGAAAAAATTGTTTTTTTATCAAATACACCCCTTAAGACTGAGTTCATCAGATCTATGGCATGCAACAAAAGCCCCGGAGATACCCTTTACTGCCTCCAATTTAGGTACTACTTCCTTACATATATCTCTTGCATATCGGCAACGGGTATGAAATACACACCCGGATGGTGGATTAGAGGGATCTGGTATAGATCCATGCAAAATAATCCTTCTACTACTTCCTGGCTCATGTTTTGAAATTGAACCTAGAAGGGCTTCTGTATATGGGTGCTTTGGATTTTGGTACATTTCTTCTGAAGGTGAAATTTCTACAATCTTTCCCAAATACATAGCCATTATCCTATCACTTATATACTCAACCACACTTAAATCATGGGCAATAAATAGATACGATAAATTAAATTCATCCTGCAGGTCAGAAAGTAAATTTAAAACCTGTGCTTGAACAGAAACATCTAAAGCTGATACTGGTTCATCGCAGATTACGAATTCAGGATTTATACTGAGTGCTCTAGCAATGCCAATTCTCTGTCTTTGTCCTCCACTAAATTCATGAGGATATCTGTTCAATTGATCTTCGTCTAAACCTACCTTTACAAGCAGTTCTTTTGCTTGTTCAATCTGTTCCTTGTAAGTTCCTATGCCATGTGCTTTTAAAGGTTCCGTAATAATATTACCAATCCTCATCCTGGGATTTAATGAAGAATATGGGTCCTGGAAAAGCATCTGAAAATGCCTCCGAACCTTTTTCATTTCTTGTTTATCTAATTTCAATAGATTTTTCATTTCACCATTTGTGCAAAATTCCACACTACCTTCAGTGGGCTCATACAGTCTTACAATACAACGACCTATTGTAGTTTTACCCGAACCACTTTCTCCAACTAAGCCCAGGGTTTCACCTTTTTTAATAAAAAAATTCACTCCATCTACAGCTTTAGTATACCCAACAGTTCGTTTTAAAAAACCTTTCTGTATCGGAAAGTATTTTTTTAAACCCCTTACATTTAAAATATTTATATTATCATTCTTACTTTTTTGCACTGTAATTACCCAGTCTCCTTTTCCCAATAATTCCAACAATAAACACAGTGATTGCCTTCTAATTTACACATTGGAGGAATTTCCTTTTTACAGATATCTTTTGCTTCGTTGCAGCGGGGTGCAAAACTACACCCTTTGGGCAACAAATAAGGATTCGGCACTGAGCCACTGATTGATACTAATCTTTCTTTCCTTCCAATTTTGGGAAGTGACTTAAGTAATGCTTTTGTATATGGATGTAGTGGATTTTCAAAAATATCTTTAGTTGATGCTTTTTCAACCACTTTTCCAACATACATAACAATCACATTATCAGCCATCTCTCCTATAACCCCCAGGTCATGGGTGATGATCATAAGAGACATACCAAACTCTTTTTGTAACTCTTTTATTAGAGTTAGTATTTGAGCTTCAATAGTCACATCTAAAGCAGTTGTAGGCTCATCTGCAATAAGTAGTGCAGGATTGCAGGAAAGCGCTATTGCAATCATTACTCTTTGCCTCATTCCACCGCTTAATTGATGTGGATATTCATCTACTCTTTGTTTAGGTGCTGGTATCCTTACCCGATCTAATATTTTAATAGCTCGTTTTCTAGCCTCCCCTTTGTCTACTTTCTGGTGTAATTGAATAGCTTCCATGATCTGCTGACCTATACTATAAACTGGGTTTAATGAGGTCATTGGTTCTTGAAAGATCATAGAAATTTCATTTCCTCTAATATCTCTAATCTCATTCCCATAGGGATTTAACTTAGCGATATTAATAGATTCATTACTATTTTTGTAATAATAAATTTCTCCTCCTTCAATCTTCCCTTCAGGTTTGGGAAGCAACTGTATTATAGAAAGAGCTGTAACACTTTTCCCACATCCACTTTCACCAACAACACCAAGCGATCCTTCTCGCCTTATATCAAAGCTTACACCATCAACTGCTCTTACAATACCTTGCTCAATATGAAAGTATGCTTTTAAATTTTTTACTTCCAGTAAACTTTTTTCACTCATACTATTTATACTTCCACAGGAATAATTCATACTTTCCAATCATAAAAGTCCAATCTCTTCATGCTTATACATTTATATTTTTTAATAATTCAAATAATGTT
>JAUWQC010000095.1 GCA_030611285.1 bacterium
TAACTCCTATTTGAGTGAAGCAAAACTGCCTGTAAGAAGCAAAAGGGAACCGAGGCCACTTACCTAAGGCAGTTAGCTAACATCAATAAAATTTATATAACTCAAAATTTAATTAAGGGCGAGAATGACCTAATGTGGAGCAAATCTGCTATTTCCCTAGGAGGCTGGTGAAAAACCACTTTTTCACCAGCCTCCTAGGAATAAAAGTATTATTAGAAGAAGCAGGGATGGGAACGTTTTTAAGGCTACGAGAAGGGGAATCTCTTCCCGAGCAATTTAGATGCACCCGGAGTGTGTAAAAGAAATTTTCCGAAGAAATAAGTATTCTAGTGGACATCCGATCCTCTAAAGAAGAATTTCAAAAATGCCAAAGCCAAAAGCTGTGATAGATTATACCAGGTGCCATCCTGAAAGGTGTGATACAGGAGTATGCGCTGCTGTAGCTGAGTGTTCTCTTGGAGTTTTAAGGCAGGGTGCTCCATGGGAGGTACCTTATACCTTGCAAGACTTTTGTGTTGGTTGTGGTAAATGCAGGATAGCTTGTCCTTTTAAGGCGATTAAGATGGTATAGGCAGGAGAAATTAAATTAAACAGGAGTTAAGATGGCAAAGGTAGCAATAGGTTTAAATGATAAGGATATACAGGAGCTTAACGAGATAATTATGGATAAGGACAGGGATGAAGCTTTAAAATTTCTAAAGGACAAAATTTATTCTCAAGTGCTGCGTCAGAACAAAAGTAAATTAGATGTTGTAGGAAAGACACACCTCTGAGTTTGATAAAAGGGGGAGCAAATCGGTTTTTGAAAAACTTACCATTAAAGGTTTTCTTTCGTTTTCTAAATCTTTTGGTGAAAATAAGGAGGTTAAATACTATGAGAATTTCTAAATGGAAAAAGAGTTTGGAGATAGAACGTGAAGCCTCAAAGCTATAATAAATTCCATAGGAAAAGCCAGAGAAAATTCCATAGTTAAAATTATCAAAGAAGTTTTGAGATGATCGAAGTCAAAAGGAAAAACAAGCAAGAATTGGAGGAAGAAATAAAAAGGTGAATGATGTCAAACAGAGGGGAAGTTTATGAAAATAATATTATGAGCCAAGACGTTGATGTTATAAAAATAGTTAAGGAAGATATATTAAGAATAATAGATGAAGCAGAAAATAAAAAGATTTCCTTAAAATCTATAAAGGTCAAAGTTGGTGTTTCTGAAGTTTTTATATTCAAGGCAGTTTCTGAGCTTAAAAAAGAAAATTTAATAAAATTTAGAGGAAACTTTATTGAACTAACAGAAAACGGACAAAGTAGAGCAAGCTCTATCACTAAAAGGCACCTCATTATTGAAAATTATTTTAAAAGAACGAAAAATAAAATCAAAGCACATAAAGCAGCAGATGCTCTTGAACATTATATTTCCGAAGAAGTTGCTAACAATATAAGAAAATTGTTCACACTCAAGGGGAGCGGTGTTCCCTTAACAAAATTTGAGATAGATAAAGAGGGTCTAATTGCCGACATTATGCTTAAAGATAATAAACTGTCAGAGCGAATAATTAGCATGGGGATATTCCCAGGGGAAAGGATAAAAGTGATAAATGAAACTTCAAATGCTGTTATCGTTAAAGTGAAGGGTAAGAAAACTGCTTTGGGCAGAGAAATAGCAAAAGGAATTATGGTATTGGAATATGAAAGACTTTAAAGCACTTTTAATTGGGCAACCAAATGTAGGAAAATCCTCTTTACTTAATGCGTTGGTCGGCTCCAAGGTCATAATCTCTAATTATCCAGGAACAACTGTAGAAATTACCAGAGGAGAGAAAATCTTGGGCAAGGCGAAGATAACCTTTGAGGATACCCCAGGAATATACTCTATATCTGATAGAAGCGAGGAAGAGAAAATCACTGAAAAGAAACTCTTTGAAGGAGCGGCAGATGGAGCAATAATAGTTGTCGATAGCACTTCACTTGAGAGAAACCTTTATATTGTCCTTCAAATATTAGAAGCCCAAATCCCCGTCATCATAGCTCTCAACTTTGTCGAAGAGGCTGAGAAAAAGGGCATAAAAATTGATCATAAGAAATTAGAAAAGATACTTAACATCCCGGTTGTCCCCATAAACCCTTTGAGAGGTAAGGGAATAAACGAGCTTATTAATGTAACCTTAAGAGTTAAAGGCATAAAAGAGGATATTTTCAGCGTCAGATATGATGATGACATAGAAAAGGCAATAAATAAAATATCCTCTAAAATAATACAAACTTCGCTGCCCAACAGGTTTATAGCTTTAAGAGTCTTAGAAGAAGATGCAGATTTTTATAGATATTTAAAGAATAAAGAGGTAATCAAAGCGACAAAGGGAATTTTATCCAATCATCCGAAAGTTTCAGAGGACATCTCGATAACAAGATATGGTACAGCGGCATTTATTGCAAGGGAGGTTACCCAAATAATTAAGTTAAGGGACAAACGCGGGGATTTACACGAACAGTTCGATAAAATTCTCTTACATAATATCTGGGGTCCTTTTTTCACCATCTTGTTCTTTCTCATCATCTTTGGCCTATTAATGTTCCTGGGTAATCTACTCCAGGGATTTCTCTTAAATCTTACAGAAGGTATCACATCTTATCTACATACCGTAAGTCCTTCTATTATTATTGTTATATTAGCCCAAGCTTTATATGGGTTAATGGTTGGGGTTTCTATTGCCTTGCCTTATGTCTTTCTATTTTATCTATTTTTAGGTTTAACTGAAGATGTCGGTCTTCTTGCCAGGTTTATTGTGAACCTGGAGACACTGCTAAAAAAGCTTGGTCTTCCCGGAAAGGCATTTATCCCATTAGCTTTAGGATTGGGTTGTACTGTGCCGGCAATTCGAGCTACGAGAATCTTATCCTCTAGAAAGGAAAGATTTTACGCTGCTTCTTTTTTTCCTTTTGTATCCTGTTCCTCCAGAATTGGGATTATAATGGGAATAGTTGGCTATTATGGCGGTCTATTTTTGGTTTTCTCGGTTTATGTTACTTTAATAATTTCCGCCTTGATCTGGGCTTTTATTGTAAAAAGAGTTGCTTATATAGAGAACCAACCTCTACTTTTAGAATTGCCATCTTATAGAAGACCCTTAATGGAAAACATTATCACCAAAAGTTGGATAAGAATGAAGGATTTTGTATATTTAGTTATACCTCTTTTAGCGATAGGAGGAGCAATTTACGCTGTTCTTAACATAACCGGCATTACCAACATTATAGTTGAACCTCTTTCGCCAATTGCTCAATGGTTGGGGCTACCTGCGGTGACAATTATTCCTTTGATATTTGGGTTTCTACAAAAAGATTTAACTGGGGCAATGCTTCTATCAGTCCTTGGCAGCAATATATCTACAATTTTAACCCCTCTTCAGATATATACATTTGGTCTTGTAGCTACAATGCAAATTCCCTGCGTTATAGCATTAGGAATGCTTATCAGAGAATTTGGAGTTAAGAAGGCCGTCCTTTTAACAGGAATATCAATAATCTATGGCCTTCTATTTGCAGGCTTAATCTGGAGGATAATATCTATTTTTTGAGTTATACCGGTAAGTTACTATGATAATAGTCAAAATTGCAATCTACATCTGCATTGGCCTTTTCGCAGGTATTATGGATGAGAAAGGAACGGATAAAGCTTACAATAATATACTTTGCAGGACAAAAATTACGATGAAAACAAACACTGAATCCTTTGAGAGAAAATATGATACTATTACCTTTGGTGCCCATAGAAATATCTTTTATGGTGATTTGAGAAAAAAGATTAAAAATCTTGCAACTTTAATTGGGTTTAAGGTAATAGAAGAAGATAAATAAGGAAATGTCAAAACTAAACTGAAAAATAGGAGGTAGCATTCTATGGTGATTATAGACAAAAAATTAAGGATTTAGCTAAATTAATTGGCTTTGAAGTTGTAGAAAAAGATTCATAATTTTACGAAAATATAAATAAATGAGCAGAAGTAATTTATATGGATTGTGAAGGAAGTGAATTGTTAGTTCTTAAAGGAGCAGAGAAAACACTTAAAAAGAATAAAATCAAGATATTCTGTGAGATTCATCATGACTACCTCAGTCATTTTGGTCAATCCGCTCAGGATATTGTTAACTATCTCAAGAAATTAGGATTTCAAGCCTACAGTGTTTCTTTAAACGACTTAAACTTAGGAAAAGAATTCTATAAATGCGAATATATATATGCTCACAACTAATTGATAATAATGGGAGAATTGGCAAATTAATCTTTGCTTGTCAGCAAATTTCAATAAACGCTGTAAGGTTTTGAGGAGGATTAGAGATAACTTCAAGAGAAAGAGTTATTAACAACTATTTTCCAGAATTTGAGAAAGAAATAAGAAGGCTGGGCTTATATTCCCATAGTTTTACTATTTGCAAAGTATTCAAATTTGTATTCAGTCATTTCACCTATCTTTTTACCTGGGACAGGCATCAATCTTGCAGAAAGTGGTTTGTTGAGTTTTGTTGATAATGAAGCTATATCTAAAAGGAGAGCATAAAGTTTTTTCTCTGAAACATCACCCGGAAGCGGAATTGT
>JAUWQC010000152.1 GCA_030611285.1 bacterium
ATTATAGACAGATGGCAGAAAGCTACTGATATAATAATAAGCCATTTTCACGGTGATCACATCCCTTTGGTAGATGCGAATCCCTATCAGCTTAATATTAAAAGAGTAGATGGGTTAAATCCAGATGTTAGAATATGGACCAAGAATGCATCACATCTTTCCCGAATTGAAAGGAAAAGAGCAGAGTCTCTTTCTCTTATTTTAAAAAAGGATTTTATCTCAGGAGAAGGGAAAAAACAAGGAGAAGTGACTTTTTCCAAATCAATGCCTCACGGACAAGCATCTAACAATTTAGAAACGGTAATGATGACTAAAATAGAAGAAGATGACGTATTTGTACATACCTCTGATATTCAACTTCTTAATAACGAATCTATTTCTCAAATATTATATTGGCAACCTAACATAGTATTAGCTGGCGGGCCACCTCTTTATTTATTTAAACTCTCTAAAGAACAAGTTGAAAGAGCCTGGTATAATGCTGTAAAGCTCTCACAAAAGGTTGATACCTTAATCCTTGACCATCATTTAATGAGGAGTTATGAGGGGATTAGATGGCTAAAACATTTATCATCTGAAAGAGAAAGAAAGGTTATATGTGGGGCTGATTTTATGAAAAAACCAAGAATGTTGCTTGAAGCCAAACGTAAAAGTTTATATAGAGATATGCCTGTTCCTAAAGGATGGCACGAAGCTTATGGCAAAGGTGAAGTCAGTACTGATGATTATTGGAATTTAGCTAAAAAACTTTATAAACATTTAAGACTTAATGATTATTATAATGATTAAAAATAAAAAAGGAAATAATCACCAGAATTTAGTCTGGGATTAAGAGAAATATTATACAATGGGTAAGAAATTTAGAACAATAAAGGTTTATTGCCAAAAATGCGACACCATTTTGTATGAATACCACAAGGATAAACCTGGTCACTTATTGAAGTGTTACCAAGACAGGATAAAAGAAGATTATACTAACGGAGATTTAAGATGTCCAAATTGCGGAGAAGAATTTGCAAGAGAGGCCGTAATTCATGCTAAACCAGCTAATAAAATTATCCAGAATAAGGTTTATATTAAGGGCTGAGATTTCAACTGTATTTTAAAAAGAAAAATGGAAACTGATACAGAAAGATGGTTTGAAAAAGAAGGTGAAAAAGTTTTAAAAGAGGTTGGTATTAAAAGAGGCGCATAGGGTTTTAAAACCTGATGGTCTGCTTTCAGTTTATCCAGAACACATGGAACTAGAGGAGATTAAAAGAGAAATAGAGGGGGCTAATTTTCATTTTGAAAAAAAATATTTTAAAACACTTATCCACGATAATAAATATATAGATACTTATATTTTAAATTTTAGAAAATATAGTGAGTAATTTATTCCAACCAGTCAAGTTCAAAATTTTCTTTAGATTTCCTCCCAGACTCTCCAATAAGAAGATTCCATTATTTCCTTAAAGAATTCCCCCTCGTCCAGGAGAAAGACTTGCAATCCATTCGGTTTCCTGCTATTCTTTTTCTTGAGATATAGAAATTTATATCTATTCCTTTGGAATCAAAATTTCAAGATCTACTTTGATTTCGGGTAGAGCTTGGTAATTTCAGAATTTTTACGTGTATCGACTAGAGGAGGAATATATGATTACATTTGAAGATTTTAAGAAATTGGAAATCAGGATTGGGAAGATTCTTTCAGCGCAGAAAGTTGAAGGTACAGATAAATTATTAAAACTTGAAGTTGATATAGGAAAAGAGAAAAGACAATTAGTAGCAGGAATTGCTCAATATTATGAACCCGAAGAATTAATAAACAAGCAGATTCCTGTTTTGGTGAATTTAGAGCCAAGAAAAATCAGGGGGGTTGAGAGCCAGGGTATGCTATTGGCTGCCACAGAGGGAGAGGCGCCAATTCTATTACATCCTGACAAGGAAGTCTCTCCCGGAAGTTTAATCAGCTAAAGAAACTTGGTATAGAGGCTAAAAAAGAAATTTTCTTTCCCTCTAAAGATAAATGGGAAGAAGCGAAATACCCGCTTTCACTATACATTAGCCTGTGGTGAAACTATTACTGGATTGATTGTCGCCACCGCATTGGTTTATCCTGACAAAAAATTAGCCAGTGTCAAAGCAAAATCTATTATTAAAAGGATGAAAAAGAAAGCATTTGCCAGGTCTGTAGATAGAAATATTATCCTTGAGTGCGAAAAAATAGGCATACCACTTAATGAATTCTGTCAGTTAGCTCTGAATGCAATGCAGGAAATTGCTAGTGTTTTAGAGCTATAAAATAATTAGGTGTATATCCGAGTTTACCATGTTTTTAAATAAGAAGGGAAAATGGTCACGTTTGACGATTGTTTAATTACTTTCCTTAACCGAAAGCCTTAGAGGCCTTCCTTCCTAATCTTACAGACTTCACCAATTTCACGGTTAGTACTCTCTGAGAGAGTAAATTGCTTAACTTCCAGAAGGTTTTGTGAAATTTATCCCAGTTTATTCTAATATATTCTTATTTCCTGTCAAATTTTGCCAGAGAACAACTGTTATCGCCGCTATTCCATGCAAAACATTCATGCAAAAGTTTCTTGACAATTTTAAATTTTTTGTTATGTTAATAATGAAAATCATTATCAATTAGCTGAGAAGATATAAATATAATTAGTCCTTATTGGCTCCAATGTCAATATAGCTAGCATTTAGCAAGGATTTTAAAAGATGCTTCAGATAAAAGAAGATAGATGTATTGGCTGTGGACTATGTGTGAGTGTTTGCCCTCAAGGAGCTATAACTATTCTCTGGAATAAGGCTCATATTGATGAGGCAAGGTGCATCTTGTGTCATCGCTGTCAGGAAGTCTGCCCTAGGGGAGCAATTAAAGAAGAAATTGGGGTCACTTCCTTAGATGAACTAAAACTAGTCTTCCAAAATTTGGAAGAAGAAGTAAATAAAACTATACAAAAGCTTAAAAAGCTGGAAAATAGAAAATAAAATGTGATCGGGGTGCAAAGTGAACAGAGTTGCCGAATTTAAGTCCAAGGAAGGTATAAGTATGGGTAAAGTTAAAGTAAGAAGCAAGCAATTCATCTACAAGGTAAAGGTAAAGTGGAAAAAAGAAAGAAAGGGACTACTTGCTTGCCAGTGTAAACCTACTATAGAGGTAGCTACTCCTCCTGAGTTCAAAGGTCACCCTGGATTTTGGACACCAGAGGAGTTATTAGTTGCT
>JAUWQC010000124.1 GCA_030611285.1 bacterium
AAGATGACATCAAACATCACAATATTTAAAAACATAAAGGATACAAAATGAGTATAAAAATTAAGGAGTGGATTTCCAGATTGCCGGAATATATTCCAGGCAAAACCATAGAAGAAATAAAAGAGCGGTACGATCTGGATAAGGTTTATAAATTAGCATCCAATGAAAACTTATATGGACCACACCCCGGGGTTTTAGAAGAAATCTGCAAGAACCTGGATGATATAAAATATTACCCTGATAGCGAGTGCAGGGAAATAAGGCAGAAGCTTGCCGAAAAGTATAATGTAGATAGTGATGCCATAATTATGGGGAACGGCACAGATCAGATTATTGAGATGATCTGTGACAGTTTTATTGGTCCAGGAGAAGGAGTAGTGATTGCCGATCCTACTTTTTTAATTTATGAAAAGTCGGTAGTAAAATGCGGTGGAGCAGCAGTTAAAGTTCCCTTAAAGGATTTCAGGCAGGATGTAGAAATGCTGATAGGATCCATAAATGATAAGACTAAAATATTATTTATGACCAATCCTCACAACCCCACAGGCACTAATATCAATCGTAGGGAATTTGACTATGTTATAGAAAATATTAATAAAGATGTATTACTGGTGGTTGATGAAGCTTACCGGGAATACGTCCCGGAGCAGGAAAGAATTAATACCATAGAATATCTATCCAGGTGCAGTAACCTTATGATATTAAGAACATTTTCAAAGATTTTTGGGCTGGCGGGATTAAGAATCGGATATGGAATAGCTGACAGGTCAATTATTTCCGCATTAAACAAAGTAAGAATTCCCTTTAATGTAAATTCAATTGCGCAGAAAGCTGCTGCAGCTGCGCTGGATAATGAATCCTGCATTAAAGAAATCAGGGAAAAGATAGAAAAAGAAAAAGACAGGTTCTATGACGTTTTAAATAAAAATGGGATAGGATTTATTAAATCATATGCAAATTTTATATTGATTAATACCGGTAAAAATAGTGATAAGATTGTAGAAGAACTGCTGAAAAATGGGTTTATAGTAAGGCCGGGGAAAAATCTGGGAATACCTGGATATATCAGGGTTACTATAGCTTTACCGGAGATAAATGAAAAATTTTTGTCAGTCTTTATAAAAATATTTAACAGTCTATAAGAAAAAGAAAGGACAAAAGGAAATGGAGACGGTAGTTACCGGTAAGGGAACTGAAGTTAAATTTGGACCAGATCTTCCCACGGTTATAATTGCTGAAAGAATTAATCCTACTGGCAGGAAGTCTTTAGCTGAGGAATTAAAACAGGGGAAATTTGATATTGTAAGAGAAGAT
This sequence comes from bacterium, assembly GCA_030611285.1. Taxonomy (GTDB): domain Bacteria; phylum Actinomycetota; class Humimicrobiia; order Humimicrobiales; family Humimicrobiaceae; genus Hydromicrobium. The sequence continues at coordinate 1,315 of JAUWQC010000124.1, forward strand.
GCTATAAAACAAACTGAGGCTGGCGCCCATATAATTGATATTAATGTTGGAGCGGCTGGTGTAGATGAAGTTGAAATGCTGCCAAGGGCAGTTAAGATGGTTATGGAGGTAACCAATCAACCCCTTTGCCTGGATTCTGCAAATCCAAAAGCGCTAAAATCAGCTCTGGAAGTTTATCCGTATAAGGCTCTTATTAATTCAGTTAATGGTGAAGAAAGATCACTGGAAGAAATCTTACCTATGGTAAAAGAGAGTGGGAGCGCAGTAATATGCCTTACAATGGATGAGGGTGGGATTCCAGATAATGTTGAAAAAAGATTTGAAATTGCAGAAAAAATAATAAAGAGGGCAGAGTCTATAGGCATAAAGAAAGAAGATCTGGTATTTGACTGTCTGGTTATGTCTAATTCTACAAATTCTGACGCAGGTAGAATTACATTGGAAACTCAAAGAAGAGTTGCAAAAGAGTTCGGGGTATCAATTACAGGGGGATATTCTAACGTTAGTTTTGGAATGCCGGACAGGAATCTGCTTAATATTCATTTTATTACCATGGGTATAATCAGTGGTTTATGCGCTCCTATTACTGATCCATTAATAGATAATCTGGCAGAAGCAATAAAAGCAGCAGATTTCCTTGCTGGTAGAGATCCGTATGGTATGAATTATATAGCTTTCTATAGAAAATAATCATTTTTTATTTTATAATTTCGATTATTAATAAACAATTAAAAAGGAGAGATAATGGCAAAGGTTATCCTAAAGAATCTAACAAAAAAATTTGAGGGTGTGGTTGCTGTTAATAACATGAGCAGTACCGTCGAAGATAGGGAATTTGCAGTTCTGGTAGGACCATCAGGTTGTGGAAAAACTACCATGTTGCGTATGATTGCAGGACTGGAAGAGGCAACGGAAGGTGATATTTACATCGGAGACAGGTTAGTCAATGACATTGCTCCAAAGGACAGGGATATAGCAATGGTTTTCCAGAACTATGCTCTCTATCCTCATTTTAGTGTCTATGACAACATGGCATTTGGATTAAGACTGCGAAGAGTACCTAAACGTGAAGTTGATAGAATGGTACATGATGCAGCAAAAATTTTAAAGATAGAAGATCTGTTGAAGAGAAAACCCAAACAGCTTTCCGGAGGACAAAGACAGAGAGTTGCTTTGGGAAGGGCAATTGTAAGGGATCCCAAAGTGTTTTTAATGGATGAGCCACTATCCAATCTTGATGCAAAACTTAGAGTTCAGATGAGAACAGAAATTGCAAAACTTCACCAGAGACTTAATGCCACTATAATATATGTAACCCATGACCAGACCGAGGCTATGACCATGGCAGATAAGATAATTATTATGAAAGATGGAATAGTGCAGCAGACTGGTAAACCCCAGGAAGTATATGACCATCCTGATAATATGTTTGTAGCAGGGTTTATGGGAAGTCCCGCAATGAACTTCCTGGATGCTGCTATAACTGACCGGGTGACTCTAAAGGGAGGCATGTTTGAACTTAACACAACTGATAGGATTAAGAAGATAATTAAAGATAATAATCTCATAGGAAAAGAAATAGTATTAGGAATTAGACCTGAAGATTTAGAAGACAGTAATTTTGTACAGAATATCCCTGCGAATAGCACAATTACTGCAAATGTTGAAGTTACGGAGCCTATGGGTTCAGAGATTTATGTATATGTTGATATTGAGGGAATACTGGTAACAGCTAGAGTTAACCCCAGATCTAAATTCAGGAGTGGTGAGAAGGCAATATTATATGTAGATATTAGTAAAATGCACCTATTTGATAAAGATACAGAGAAATCTTATATATAAATTTATAAGGATTATTTGAGTAATAATTAAATGCTAATTGGTTAATTTTTTCTTTTACATAGCCTTGAGTACTGCACTTGAACTGTATAATAATAGTTTTGCAAATTATTGAATATCGAGTTCTTTAGTGATTATTGATCTTTTAATTAAACCCAATTACTAAAAAAAATTACTAAAAAAGTACTTGACTGTATATAAAGTTATGTTATAGAATGTATGCACACGTGTTTACTCGTAAACACGCGTTTAAGAATAAAAATAATCGATAAGCCAATAATGTATGTATAGTAAAGATATAGCAAAATTAGCAGGAGTATCAAGAAGTACAGTATCCAGAGTGGTAAATGATTATTCTAACGTATCGAATAAAACAAAAAAAAGAGTAACTAAGATTATTGAAAAGTATGGTTACGTACCCCATGGTCCAGCAAGAGTACTTGCAGGTAAGCATAATAAAGTGATAGGAGTATTTATAATAAATGCTAAACACGCCAGCGAAAAATTTAAAATTTTTCAAAATACGTATTTTTCACCTTTTGTGGCAGCAACTATAGAGCACGCTAATGAATTAGGATATAACGTGCTGGTTTCAGTAATCAATGAGGGCAGTGACTATAAGAAAATAAGGAGGCTCTTTTATG
>JAUWQC010000128.1 GCA_030611285.1 bacterium
ACAATTATTTAAAAAATATATTTTTATCCTTTAATATTTTTTTTAAAAAGACCATAAATATAACCGCACATCTTTGAAAGGTCAATTTGTATAAGTAAAAGAGGTATAAAAAGGATGGATAAAAATTTTTCCACTCCATAAAAACTGCAACTTTCATTACTGCTCCAGCCCTTAACTAACTTGCTGTAGGGTTTGAAGACATAAACTACAAAAAGCGGTGCCAGTATAACCAGAATCCATTTGCTTAAACAGAATGCGCTAATTAAAATAATTAAAAGGGTTAAAAATGCACTAAACCTTATAAGATGACGGACGGGATACATCCTGCCAATCGCATCACCTTTTGCATATCTGAAGAATTGCCAGAATATTTGAACAGGATTTTTCCTCATTTTCCAGTAAACCACAGCATCAGGATTAAATCTTATCCTGTAGTCCGCAGCTTTTATATTAAAATCAAATTTCATATCCTCACCATAATCCATATCTTCAGGATAACCGCCAACATCAACCCAGATTTTCTTTTTAAAACTTATATTTCTGGATGAGGGCATATATTTTTCAACCTTTATTTCTCCTCTTGCAGGCACGACACAGACAGCAAGGCACTTCTGTACAAAATTCCGGCAAAACGGCAGGTTCAGGCCACCAATTACATTACATGAAGTATCATCATAAAATCTTGTAATTTCTTTCAACCAATTTTTATTCAGGATGCAGCCAGCATCGCTTACGCAAATAATCCTGCCCGAGGCATTTTTTATAGCAGTATTTCTTCCCTGTGAAATATTTGCCCCACTTTTTTTAATTATTCTGACATTTACAATAGATTTGTTGTTTCTTTTATTTATTTTATCTCTGGCGCTGTCATTTCTGTTATTTAATACTATTCTAAAATCACCATCTTTTTGGGAGGCTTTGTTCCTAAAAAATCCTAAAGTAATCTCAAAAGTTTTATCTTTTGAACCACCATCAACTATAATTATCTCACCGGGTAGATAAACTTGCTCCATTAAACTTTCAAGAAATTCAATAATACTTTTTTCCTCATTGTAAACAGTGGTTATAAAGCTCACATCTGGAAGTATTATTTTTTTATTATCTCCTGTTATCATATTTTTAACCTTTAAAACATAATCTTAAAACCCTAAAATACGCTGCAAGTCTAGCTCTATTTTTACTTCCAGGTTTAAATATAGATAAAACTATAAATAACAGTATTCTGTTTAGAACTCCAGCCAAATAAAGGAAACTCAGATATCCGGCATAGGCTGCAGAGTAGTTTTTCTTAAAATATAGTCTCCTGCTTTTCCAGATTCCTGCCTCTCTCTCTGCTATATTTCTGGAAGCAATTCCACTGTCAGCGTGTTCTATAACAAAGTAAGGGAAATAGTAATTTTTATGGCCCTTTCTGTGTAATTTCAGACAAAGGTCGCAATCTTCACTATACATAAAATAATCTTCATCAAACATACCCACTTCCATAAAATAATCTTTTTTCACAAACATAAATGAGCCAGCAACCCAGTCCACTTCCTTCTGACTATTGTGGTCCCACCAGCTTAAAAAATAAGAACCAAAAATACGGCTTTTTTTAAATATCCGGTATAGAAAATAACTCTCATAAAACTGCCTTGCCAGTGTTGGAAAAGATCTGGAGCTAAACTGCAGAGTCCCGTCTGAATTTAATATTTTTGCTCCCACAACTCCCGGTCTGCCGGTTCCATCCTCTTTACTATAAAAATCCACCAGTTCTCCAAGACTGCCGCTTATAAACCTTGTGTCAGGATTTAAAAACAGCAGGTACTTTCCCTTTGCTTTCAACGCTCCCATATTAGAAGCTCTGGAGAAACCCACATTATTCTTATTTGCAATTAAATAAAAGCTATTATTTTTCTTATCCTGTTCTTTTAGATACTTTACACTTCCATCACTTGAATTATTATCCACTACCAAAATCTCACAGGTCAATCTATTTTTTCCAGCATGCTCTCTAATACTGCTAATACATTTTTTTATAAAATCCAGGCTATTATAATTTACAATTATGATACTAATATCCAATAATACTCCTAACTGCTCCTTTTTGATTATTCTTTTAAAATTTTGCTAATTATTGAAATTAAGTCCTTTTTAAAATTAGAATTAGAAAACTTCCTGCAGCTTAAAATTGCATTTTTTCTAACCTTCTCCACATCTACTTCTCCACGTATTATTTTTATAGTAATATCTTTAAGTTCCTGCCAGTCCTTAAAAAAGAATCCATCGTACCCATTATTTATAATTTCCTTCTGCCCCCCCTTGTTTATAACTACAGGAATACATCCAGCCGCCATCGCCTCCACAGTGGTTATTCCAAAATGCTCGAACCTCTCCGGATGAACATTTTCATCTTCACCCATTCCTGAAGCATGCCAGAAAATATATGATCTGGCAAAAAGTTCTACTAATTCTCTTCACCCTATATTAGTTATTATTTCTATAGGGTAGTTTTTGCTTGCAGCTCTTATTTTCTCTACATACTCCAGATGGTCAGCTCTACCCCCCACACCACCTACTAAATATAAAGTATAGCCCCTCATTTCATCTGAATACTGCTCTAATATCTGCTTGAATGTTTGCGCTAATTCAAGCTGCTTTTTATTGTGGTGTTCTGGAAAAAATCTCCCCACACTCAAAATAATTTTTTCCTTCTTCCCTACTTTGAAACTATCAATATCAACCGGTGGGAATAAAATAGCGCTTTCACTGCCCCATAGTTTTTTTATCCACTTTTTGGAATATTCTGAGATGGCAATTATCTTATTGTAAGTTTTTAAAAATGTTAAATCTCCGGGAAAAGTTATAAGAAATAAAGGAATATACCCCAAAATTTTAAGAACAGCTTTTTTAAAAAGGCTTATCCTTCTCCCGTCATAAACAACTACGCCAAGTTTCCTGGAATCTTTAGAACTCCTATCAGTCTCCACAGGGATGAAAGTATCAGACGAGATTAAAACTTCATAAGCGTCTCTGGTTAGATTTATTGGGATCTCAGCAGTCTTCTTAGCGCCTTTCCCAAGCTCAATATCCTTATTATATAAAAATCCTTTGCCTCCTGCTCTACCTCTAAATAATTTAATATTTACTTTCATTAAACCAAGACCAGTCCTATCAGGATTCTTAAAACCAAGCCTTAAAGGCTGGCTAGATTTTTTTACCCTTAAAATTACTCTGCCGCTGCTCCAGCTGCCCCTTCTCAGTAAAAATCTTTTCGGCTCATATAAACCTTCCTCTATTTCTATTTCACCGGAACCCTCCGATAATTTTTCTGCAAGTTTAAATAACCCTCTCGCCGGCAGTCTGAAAAAAAATAGCAAAAACTTATGAATAAATTTAAAATCTACATCAAAAGGAGTCGGGAAATAACATAAATATATGTTTTTTTGGCCGAACGCAGGAAGTGAACTTAAATAAGTAGCATTTATGAACAGGTCATATTTTTTTGTGATTTTCACGGCATAATCTTCTGATACGAAAGGGAATATTTTTAAATTCACCCTGTCCAGATCAAGGTTAAGTCTCCTGGAAACTTTTCTTAAGTCAGTAAATATATCGGCAATCAAATCTACTTTAAATTCATTTTGTTTGGATAAGATTTCAGCAATCT
>JAUWQC010000218.1 GCA_030611285.1 bacterium
ATAACTGATTTAAACTATGAAGTAAACGCAGTTGCAAGAAGTTTAAGACAAAGAAAAACTTATACTATTGGAATAATTGTTGGGAATGTCCTTTCCCAGTTTTATTCAATTATTGCCAAATCTGTTGAGGATGTAGCACAAAAAAATGGCTATAATATGATTTTATGCAATGGTGATGATGATCCACAAAAAGAATTGAAATATCTTAAAGTATTAAAATCTAACAGGGTAGACGGAATAATTCTTACACCCACAGGTAAAAATGCTGATTATATTAACCAGCTAATTAATACAGATACAAAAATGGTTCTACTTGATAGGTTAATTGATGGTGTAGAATGTGATGCAGTCTTAGTTGACAATGAAACCGGAGCATATAAAGCTGTAAAACATTTAATAGACCAGGGATATAGAAAAATTGCTATAATAACAGGTTATCTTGATAGAACTACAGGAAGGGGAAGACTTAATGGCTATCTAAGGGCATTAAATGAAGCAGGAATACCAAGAGATGATACTCTTATAAAGGTTGGAAACTTTAAAAAAAGAAGCGGAATCGAACTAACAAAAGAAATTCTACAAATGGAAAATAGGCCAGAAGCTATTTTTGTATCAAACATAGATATGACATTGGGTACAATAATTATAATTAAAGAGATGGGATTAAAAATTCCTGATGATATAGGAATAGTTAGTTTTGATGATTCAGAATGGGCAATGCTTTTGGACCATCCTATTACTGCTATAAGCCAGCCAGCTTATAGTTTAGGTTCAACTTCAGCCGAAATGTTAATTAAAAGGATTAATAGTGAACAAATTGGGTTGAATAATAAACCCATTGTAATTACCTTAAATACCGAATTAATAATAAGAAGCTCTACAAAAAACGTAAAAAAATAATTTTTTGTTATGTTAGGAAAAATTTAAAAGTGAACTGCTTACAAATGGCTTTTTCCTATTTCTTAAATATAAATAATTACCACATTTCAATAAAAACTGTTGTATATCAAGTGAAAATTCCCCCATACTTCACTCGAAAAGTACCCCACTTTCCATAAAATAAATTATTACAATCCCTTATTTAAATATTTTATCTTGAAATAATTTTAATACTGATTAGAAATTTGGTAAATTTAGATCCTCATTTTTAACCTGATAAGTACCAACCAACTCATCCTTGAACCAGAACCTGATCTCTGCCATTCCAGATCTAAAATCTGGAACAATACGAAGACCAACCCTATCTCTTATGGGAACCCCGGTAATATTTATTACAAGCTTATTAAATGATATTCTCCTGTATGGATTTACAGTCCTTTGGTCTCTTAGAGCAAATATATCTTTTGTAGACAAATACGGTTTTGGTACCTGAAACTCTCTAAATAGTGATTCTCCATTAGCTACTTTCCTTTTGAAACGGTAGTAGGGAACTTCACCTGTAGTAGAGTGAATCTGTTTATAGTTATATCTATCTGTTTCTTTCTTGAGCACTTTCTGAGCATCAGCAATATCTGTAATTCCTTCTCTGGCGCAGGTTCTTACAAGCCTGTCCTGAAGCCATCTGTAGGGCCTTTCAATCTTGCCTTTCGCGGGGGCCGACAGAGCATATATTAATTTTATTCGCAGGTCCTGCAGGACCTGTTTCCACTGGGGATCTGCTTCATCTGTAACCTTATAGTGCTTTCTCCAGAAGCTATCCCTGCCCTGAACAAACCTAAATATAGAGTGGCTGTCTACATAGTATGAATAGGCCAGACCATACTTTAGTGCTACCTCCTCCAGTGCTTCTATATGGGCCCAGGATGTTTCTCTCTCTATAAGTTTGTAATAAAGCAAGTATCTACTGCAATCATCAATTGAAGTAATAAGATACCATTTCTTATCAGCATATGGACTCCACTTATGATGGGAGCTGTCATGCTGGATAAGCTCTCCCACATAGTTTGTCAGTACTTCTCTGTCATGGGCCTTCCTTTTAGATTTTTTAAGGTAATGGCCGCTTCTTTTAGCTCTATCAATAATTGTAGGTGTTGATACCTTCTGGCCATAGTTAGACATGAGCCTATCTTTTATATAACTGTAATTATATGATCTTAGGGGAACTTCAGGATCTGCTATCAGTTGTTTTTCAATATTTAACTCTTTCATAATACTATCTTCAATATCTTTTGATATTTTCCTACTGGTACCTTTTCTTTTATATCCAATTGAGAAGCTATCCGGATCTTTATTGTATTTTTTTACCAGTGCAAAGATTCTTGTTTTTCCAATCCCTAAAATTTCTTGAATATAACTTCT